>NZ_JACJFF010000058.1:0-33593 GCF_014164465.1 Vibrio sp. SG41-7
GAAGAAGAGAAGAAGAAGAAAGAGCAAGAGAAATCTGCGGATTACCATGTGACTACTTCTACTTATGCTCGTGAAGCAGAAGATGCGGCTGATAAAAAAGATGAGAAAGCTCCTCGTCGTCGCAAGAAGAAACCTGCTCCAGCAGCTCAACCTGGCAACAACCGTGGTGGTCGTAACCAACGTGGTCGTGGCGGTAAAGGTAAGCTTGCTAAACCAACTTCAATGCAGCAAGGCTTCGATAAGTCAGCAACTGTTGCTAAATCTGATGTTGCTATTGGCGAAACTATCGTTGTTTCTGAACTGGCTAGCAAAATGTCAGTTAAAGCAACTGAAGTTATCAAAGTAATGATGAAGATGGGCGCTATGGCGACTATCAACCAAGTGATCGACCAAGAAACAGCACAACTTGTTGCTGAAGAAATGGGTCACAAGGTTATCCTACGTAAAGAAAACGAACTAGAAGAAGCAGTGCTAGCTGACCGTGATAGCGATGCTGTCGCAGAAGGTCGTGCTCCTGTTGTTACTATCATGGGTCACGTTGACCACGGTAAAACTTCTACACTTGATTACATTCGTAAAGCACACGTTGCGTCTGGCGAAGCTGGCGGTATCACACAGCACATTGGTGCTTACCACGTAGATACTGACAACGGCATGATCACGTTCCTTGATACTCCTGGACACGCGGCGTTTACCGCTATGCGTGCTCGTGGTGCTCAAGCGACAGATATCGTTGTACTTGTTGTTGCCGCTGATGATGGCGTAATGCCACAAACAATCGAAGCAATCCAGCACGCGAAAGCGGCAGGCGTTCCTCTGATTGTTGCTGTGAACAAGATCGACAAAGAGGGTGCAAACCCAGACAACGTTAAGAATGAGCTAGCTCAATACGACGTTATCCCTGAAGAGTGGGGCGGTGAGAACATCTTCGTTCACATCTCTGCAAAACAGGGTACAAACATCGATGGTCTTCTAGAAGCTATCCTTCTTCAGTCTGAAGTTCTTGAGCTTACAGCGGTTAAAGAAGGCATGGCATCTGGTGTTGTTGTTGAATCTCGTCTTGATAAAGGTCGCGGTCCAGTTGCAACAGTACTAGTACAGTCTGGTACTCTTAACAAAGGCGATATCGTTCTTTGTGGTCAAGAGTACGGCCGTGTTCGTGCAATGCGCGATGAAAACGGTAAAGACATCGAAACTGCAGGTCCATCTATCCCTGTAGAAATTCTAGGTCTTTCTGGCGTTCCTGCTTCAGGTGATGAAGCAACGGTTGTACGTGATGAGCGTAAAGCGCGTGAAGTTGCGAACTACCGTCAAGGTAAATTCCGTGATGTTAAACTAGCTCGCCAACAAAAAGCGAAACTAGAGAACATGTTCGCGAACATGACGGCTGGTGAAGTTGCTGAACTTAACGTTGTACTTAAAGCTGACGTTCAAGGTTCTGTAGAAGCAATTGCTGACTCTCTACTGAAACTGTCAACTGACGAAGTTAAAGTTAACATCGTAGGTTCTGGTGTTGGTGGTATTACGGAAACTGATGCAACTCTTGCAGCTGCTTCTAACGCTATCATCCTTGGTTTCAACGTTCGTGCTGACGCAACTGCGCGTGGTACTGTTCAGAATGAAAACCTAGATCTACGTTACTACTCAATCATTTACCAACTGATCGACGAAGTGAAACAGGCGATGGGCGGTATGCTTGCTCCTGAATTCCGTCAAGAGATCATTGGTCTTGCTCAAGTTCGTGACGTATTTAAGTCGCCTAAACTTGGTGCAATCGCTGGTTGTATCGTTACTGAAGGTACGATTAAGCGTAGCAGCCCAATCCGCGTACTTCGCGAAAACGTTGTTATCTACGAAGGTGAACTAGAGTCACTTCGTCGCTTTAAAGATGACGTTCAAGAAGTTAAAAATGGTTACGAGTGTGGTATCGGCGTTAAGAACTACAACGACGTTCGCGTTGGTGACCAGATCGAAGTATTCGAAATTGTTGAAGTTAAACGTACTCTAGACTAATCAGTCAGTACGACTCGACATATTGACTAAGGTTACTAACATTACCTGTAAAGGTACTAAGTAATCGGTTGTTGAATACACCATGGGGGGCTGGTAATTACCAAGCCCCCCATCTTTCTAAGTGAGAAAAGAAAATGTCAAAAGAATTTAGCCGCACACAACGTGTGTCTCAGCAGCTTCAAAAAGAGCTCGCACTTATCCTCCAACGTGAAGTTCGTGACTCACGCATTGGTATGGTAACTATTTCAGATGTAGAAGTGTCTCGTGACCTTGCATACGCAAAAGTGTTCGTGACTTTCCTATGTATCGGTGAGCAAACACCTGAATCATGTCTTGCTGCTCTTAAAGAGCATGAAGTGCCAGTTCGTATGGCTCTTGGCAAGCGTATTCGTCACCGTCTAACACCTGAAGTTCGTTTTACTTACGACAACACATTGGTAGAAGGCATGCGTATGTCTAACCTAGTAAGTGAAGTACTGAACGATGACAAGCGTAAGCAAGAAGAATCTGGCCGCACTGACGAAACTCAGTCTAAGGATGAAGAGTAATGGCTCGCCGTCGTAAAGGTCGCCCTATAAATGGGGTAATTCTGTTAGATAAGCCAACAGGCATTTCATCTAATGATGCACTGCAAAAAGTAAAGCGTATTTACTTTGCAGAGAAGGCAGGGCACACCGGTGCTCTGGATCCTCTTGCGACTGGCATGCTGCCAATTTGTCTTGGTGAAGCAACGAAGTTCTCTCAGTTTCTTCTAGATTCTGATAAGCGCTACGTTGTTGTCGCGAAGCTTGGTGAGCGTACCAACACCTCAGATTCTGATGGTGAAGTGGTTGAAACGCGTGAAATCAACGTGACTCAAGAGCAACTTGAACGCTGCATTGCAAGCTTCAAAGGTGAAACCGACCAGATTCCATCAATGTTCTCAGCATTGAAGTATCAAGGTAAGCCTTTGTATGAATATGCACGTGCAGGTATCGAAGTGCCTCGTGAGTCTCGCAAGATCACTGTGTATTCTATTGAGCTACTTCGCTTTGAAGGTGATGAAGTTGAGATGGAAGTGCATTGTTCTAAAGGTACTTACATCCGCACAATTACCGACGATCTTGGTGAAATGCTAGGTTGTGGTGCTCACGTGACAATGCTTCGTCGTACTGGTGTTGCAAAGTACCCGTATGAACGCATGGTTACCTTGGAACAGCTGAACGAAATTCTAGAGCAAGCACAAGCGCAAGAAATTGCTCCTAAAGAGTTGCTTGATCCATTGTTAATGCCAATGGACACCGCTGTAGAAGACTTACCTGAAGTTAACTTGAATGCGGAACTGACTGATCTTGTTCAGCACGGTATGCCCGTTCAAGTCGCAGGCGCTCCTGCTGAAGGTACCGTTCGTATGACAAGCGGTGAAGAGAAGCTGTTTGTTGGCGTTGCTCAAATTGCTGAAGATGGCCGAGTTGCACCTAAGCGTTTGGTTGTTTTCAGAGATGAAGAGCCACAAGCGTAACGCTGAAACCTAATTAGGTATTGGCGCTTAGCCTGGAAAAGCGAATCAATAATACAGAAAGCGAGCCCTTAATTTTAATGGTTCGCTTTTTTCGTTTTTCATGAGTTCGATTGTTATTGCACCAACTCGTAAACTTCCCTATAATCCTCGGCTCGCGTAGCGGCTGAATCAGAGATTGGCTGCTACAAATATAAACTTACTCTTATCAGGAGAGATTTATGTCTCTGAATGCAGAAACTAAAGCAGCAATCGTTGCAGAATACGCACAATCTGAAGGCGACACAGGTTCACCAGAAGTACAAGTAGCACTACTTACTGCTTCTATCAACCACCTACAAGGTCACTTCAAAGCGCACAAACACGATCACCACAGCCGTCGTGGTCTATTACGTATGGTTTCTAGCCGTCGTAAGCTTCTTGATTACTTGAAAGGCAAAAACCTTACTCGTTACCAAGATCTAATCAAGCGTCTAGGCCTACGTCGCTAATAGCGATGTCTGCAAAGACAGTTTGAAGAAAAGGAGCATTTATGCTCCTTTTTTGGTGCCTGTAAGAAAATGTTTGGCCGGATGCACAGAATATCATCTGGCTTTTTCTGATAGGAAATATCTCTCCTAATAAAAATAGTTTATACTACGCCCGCCTATGCGTTTTCAACGCTGGGCAATCAACCTCTCAAGACGTTACAGTCACAGATGTCGGCCAATAGGTCGCGACTATTCAAAGGCGGATTTGGTCTTAATTCGGCGTATGAACTCATACAAAGAAGCATCATTCCCAAGTCTCTTTTCACTAGTCGCGATTGGTAATATCTTGAGTCAATCTTCACTTAATCTAAAGTCATGACTTTAGAGCTAAGGATATACAATGTTTGAAAAACCAGTTGTAAAATCGTTCCAGTACGGTAACCACACCGTTACTCTAGAAACGGGCGTAATGGCACGTCAAGCTACTGCTGCTGTAATGGCGACTATGGACGATACATCAGTATTCGTTTCTGTTGTTGCTAAGAAAGAAGCTGTTGCAGGCCAAGATTTCTTCCCTCTAACAGTTAACTACCAAGAGCGTACATACGCTGCGGGTAAAATCCCTGGTGGTTTCTTCAAGCGTGAAGGTCGTCCTTCTGAAGGCGAAACGCTAACAGCTCGTCTGATTGACCGTCCAATTCGTCCACTTTTCCCAAGTGCGTTTAAAAACGAAGTTCAAGTTATCGCTACGGTTGTTTCTATCAACCCTGACGTAAACCCAGACATGATCACTATGATCGCAACGTCTGCTGCGCTTGCTATCTCTGGTGCACCATTCAATGGTCCTATCGGTGCTGCACGTGTTGGTCACATCGACGGCGAACTTGTTCTTAACCCATCAAATACTGAGCTTGAAAACTCTAAACTAGACCTAGTTGTGTCTGGTACAGAAGGCGCAGTACTAATGGTTGAATCTGAAGCAGATAACCTATCTGAAGAAGAAATGCTTTCAGCTGTTGTTTACGGTCACGACCAACAACAAGTTGTAATCAAAGCGATCAACGAATTTGCAGCTGAAGTTGCAACTCCATCTTGGAACTGGGAAGCGCCAGCAGTTAACACTGAGCTTAAAGCTAAAGTTGCTGAGCAAGCTGAAACTCGTCTATCTGACGCGTACCAGATCACTGAGAAAATGGCTCGTTACGAGCAAGTTGGCGCAATCAAGAACGACACTGTTGAAGCTCTAATTGCACAAGACGAAAACCTAGATGAGCGCGAAATCCGTGGCATGCTTGGTTCTCTTGAGAAAAACGTAGTACGTAGCCGCATCATTGCTGGCAACCCACGTATCGATGGCCGTGAAAAAGACATGGTTCGTGCGCTAGACGTACGTACTGGTGTTCTTCCACGTACACACGGTTCTTCTCTATTCACTCGTGGTGAAACTCAAGCACTTGTTACTGCAACGCTTGGTACACAACGTGATGCACAAATCATCGACAGCCTAATGGGTGAGAAGAAAGATAACTTCCTTCTACACTACAACTTCCCTCCATACTGTGTAGGTGAGACTGGTTTCGTTGGTTCTCCTAAGCGTCGTGAAATTGGTCACGGTAAGCTTGCTAAACGTGGTATCCAAGCAGTAATGCCTTCTGTTGACGAATTCCCATACACAGTTCGTGTTGTATCGGAAATCACAGAATCTAACGGTTCTTCTTCAATGGCTTCTGTATGTGGTACATCTCTAGCACTTATGGATGCTGGTGTGCCAATCAAAGCTTCTGTTGCGGGTATCGCAATGGGTCTTGTTAAAGAAGGCGACGATTTCGTTGTTCTTTCTGACATCCTTGGCGACGAAGATCACCTAGGTGACATGGACTTTAAAGTAGCAGGTACTAATGCTGGTATCACTGCACTTCAAATGGACATCAAGATCGAAGGTATCACTAAAGAGATCATGCAAATTGCACTTAACCAAGCGCAAGGTGCACGTAAGCACATCCTTTCTGTAATGGATGAAGCTATCTCTGGTGCTCGCGAAGATATCTCTGAATTCGCTCCACGTATCCACACAATGAAAATCAGCTCTGATAAGATCAAAGATGTTATCGGTAAAGGCGGCGCAGTTATCCGTGCTCTTTGTGAAGAAACGGGTACTACAATCGAAATCGAAGACGATGGCACAATCAAGATTGCTGCTACTGAAGGCGCAGCTGCTAAAGAAGCTATCCGCCGTATCGAAGAGATCACTGCTGAAGTTGAAGTTGGCCGCATTTACCAAGGTAAAGTTGCTCGTCTAGCTGACTTCGGTGCATTCGTTACTATCCTTCCGGGTAAAGATGGTCTAGTACACATCTCTCAAATCGCTGACAAGCGTGTTGAGAAAGTGTCTGACTACCTAACTGAAGGTCAAGAAGTTCCTGTTAAGGTTCTTGAAATTGACCGTCAAGGCCGTGTACGTCTAAGCATGAAAGAAGCAGTTGAAACGCCAGCTGAAGGCGAAGCACCTGCTGCTGAGTAATTCTCAGCCTATTAATGGGACTATCGCTTTTTAGTGATTTCTAACCCATTGGTAAAAAAGCATGTTATAAAGGGGAGCATATCGCTCCCCTTTTTTATTGCGGTCATAACAGGAGTAATTATTTGTGAAATGGTTTCAAACCGCGAGTATGTGTTTACTGCTTGTACTAACTGGTTGTGCGACAACATCAGATAACACCTCACGTTGGGTTTATCCACCAATGGCTGTGCCGCTTCAACCAAGTGTTCAGCAAGAAGTGCAAATAGCGCGCCTTAGTCAGTTATTACAGCGCCCAGACTTGAACGATGAAGTTCGATCTAAAATGTTGTTCGAGCGTGGTAATTATTACGACAGCGTTGGCCTGCGCGATTTAGCGCGTCTTGATTTCAATCAGTCTCTTTCATTGAACCCCGCTCAACCTGATATCTTCAACCTTTTGGGTGTTTACTTTACGCAAGTAGGGGAGTTTGATGCCGCTTATGAATCTTTTGATTCTACGTTAGAGCTGGATCCTGCAAACTCATATGCAGAACGAAATCGCTCTATCGCACTCTACTATGGCGAGCGCTATGACTTAGCCAATGAAGAGATGATGAAGCACTACGCCGATGATCCTAGCGATCCGTTCCGCGCTCTGTGGCTTTACATCATTCAGCATGAACTCACGCCAGAACAAGCAAAGCTTGATCTTCAAAATCGTTACGAGAGCCGTGACGAACAGTGGGGCTGGGTATTAGTTGCGATCATGCTTGACGATATTACCGAAGAGCAGGCTTTCAAAGCTATCCTTACGGGGACTCGTGACAATACGCTCCTAGCTCAACGCCTGACTGAAACGTACTTCTACCTTGCTAAGCGTCACCACATGAATGGTGATTACGCGAATGCGATCTCTTTGTACAAGTTAGCGGTTTCTTTTAACGTGTATGAATACGTAGAACACCGCTACTCTTTCTTAGAGTTAAGCCGTATCTTCACTACGCTTAAAGCCGAGCATTTAGCGCAAGTTAAATTGGCTGAGGCCGAAGAAGAAGCTAACGCTAAGTAAGCGATACATTTTGATTCCGAAAAGCCGCTGCCTGTCAGCGGTTTTTTTATGCTCCTTTTTTATGCTCCTTTTTATAAACAAGGGGGGGGGGGCTCGTTTTTGATTGCATTTTATTTAAACAAGACTAAAATAGTTAGCCTTGCTAACTAAATGTAAATTCTGTGGTTGGAAATCTATGCTGGACCAAAATCTAGAAAAAATTGAACGCTTTGCTTCTAAGATATGGCGAACTCAAGTTAATGAAGATCCTATCTGCCAGTTGAGCTTCAATGAGTACGATTATTTGAAGGTCATTCAAGCATCGTTAGAGCCGATTCGACTAACAGACCTCGCTATTGAGATGCAGGTGACAAAACCTTCTGCGACGACTATGGTTCAAAGGCTAGAAAGAAAAGGTCTAGTTGAGCGCAAAGCGTCTCTTGAAGATGCGAGATCAAAGCTGGTGATTTTGACCCAAAAGGCTGAAGTCGGTTTGGAAGAAGAAAGTAAAATCTATCAGGTCATGGCACAGGTACTGGAAAGTCGCTTGTCTGAGCAAGAATCTCACCAGCTGAACCTATTATTAAACAAGGCTTTGAAATAAATAATTTAGATATTTAGTTAGTCTTGTTAACTAGTTTTACGAGTCATATCCCATTGATATGCGACTCACTGAAGAAAGTAGAGTAAGAAATGAGTAACTCAATTAGTCGTCAATTCTGGCGATACACAATTCCTACGGTAGCGGCCATGTTAGTTAATGGCCTTTACCAAGTGGTGGATGGTATTTTCATTGGCCGTTATGTGGGGGCCGATGGACTTGCGGGCATTAACGTCGCGTGGCCTGTTATTGGGTCGATCCTCGGTATTGGTATGCTAGTGGGCGTGGGGACGGGTGCGCTTGTCTCGATTCGCCAAGGAGAAAAAGACACCAAAGGCGCTAAGCAGATCTTAGCAACCGGTCTAACATTGTTGTTGGCGATAACCCCCATTGTTTCTGGATTGTTGTTTCTGTTTGCCGATAACTTCTTGCTTTGGCAGGGGGCTGAAGGGCGAGTGTACGAACTAGGCCTGCAATACTTACATATTCTGATTGGCGCTAGTGTCTTCACTTTAGGCTCTATCGCGATGCCGTTTTTACTGCGTAACGATGACAGTCCTAACTTGGCCACCATACTGATGATTGTCGGTGCGGTGATTAACATTGTATTGGATTACCTATTTATCGCGCAGCTTGGTTGGGAGTTGAAGGGTGCAGCATTGGCAACCGCAATTGCTCAGTTTGTGGTAACGGGTTTGGGGTTGGCTTACTTTTTCTCACGTCGAGCAAACTTACGCTTACGTTGGAATGAACTGAGACTGAAGTTATCGGTGATTCCTGAAATCTTCGCCATTGGTACTTCGAGCTTCTTTATGTACGCTTATGGTTCGATGATGGTGGCGCTGCACAATGCCTTGTTCTCTCAATATGGCGACCAGCTGATGATTGGTGCTTACGCTATTTTGGGCTACATAGTGACGGTTTATTATCTCACAGCGGAAGGTATCGCCAACGGCATGCAGCCATTAGTGAGTTACAACCATGGTGCGCGTAATCAAGCCAATATTCGTAAGTTACTTAAGATTGCGATGGTGAGTTCAGTACTGATCGGTGTCGCGTTTGTATTGCTGCTGAACGCATTCCCACGTGAATTCGTTTCTGTGTTTAGTTCGGATGAACCTCAGCTAGTTGAGTACACAGTGTTGGGTATCCGACTGCACATGTTTGCACTGGCGCTTGATGGCTTCTTGGTGGTAGCGGGTGCTTACTATCAGGCGGTGAACAAAGGCAGTAAGGCGATGTTTGTGACGATAGGCAATATGCTTATCCAATTACCGTTCTTGTACATCATGCCTAAATTGTACGGTGTGCCGGGGATCTGGATTGCCTATCCACTGTCTAACATCGCGCTAAGCGTAGTGGTTATGATTATGCTCTATAAAGACGTAAAGAAGCTTGACGATGCGCCGCTAGAAACAGTGACAGCATAGGTCGCTTTTCTTGAGCTAAATAAAAAAAGGTCTAGCGAATGCTAGACCTTTTTTGTATCTGTTGCTGGCTAGTTCAATTCGAAGAACTAGATGTTCTTAACGTCTAAACCCGCAAGCTGATGCCAATAACCGTTGCATTGGCGGCTTTCAATGGTCTTTGGGTTTTGACCTTGTTCGTTCGCTCTGAAGTTATTGATTTCAGAGAAGGTATCGATGCCCAATGGGCTTAAGCGAACCACATCAACCAAGTCATGCATACTCGGTAGATCATTGACTAGGTTGTAGCAGTAACCGGATTGAGTTTGAATACCGTTAAGGTTAAAGACTGACTGGCCTTCTTGGCTATCGACCTGTAGGCCGGTAGGGTATTTGATGCAGCAGGTTTCGCAATCGTCTTTGGCTTTGTTTTCTGCGCGAGCGGTAAAGCATCGTGCTGAGTAAGCAAGCGGTAGGTAGCCGTGGCTAAATACTTCTACTTCGAACTTATTACGGATATTAAGCTCTTCGCACTGTGTCATTACGTTGCTTAGCCATTCGCGAGAAAGCTCAACAGGCATACACCAACGCGTCATACCTTGTTTTAAGAATAGGTTCAGAGTACGTGCGTTGTAGGTGTTAACAGCTGGGCCAACCACAAAAGGCACTTTGCTTTCGCTTGCTAATTGAATCGCAGACACGTCGTTGGCTTCAATCGCAAAGTCACCGTTATCAATGTACTTCTTCATGATGTTGACTTCGCTTGGTGCTTCTAGCAATGCCATGGTGGAAAGTACGACTTGCTTACCTGAAGCCGACAGCTCTTTGGCAATATCCATCCAGTGTTTTGCTTTCATCTCACGACGCTTTGAACACACGGCTTCACCTAGGTAGATGATATCAGCAGAGCTTGATTTCGCTTGTTCATAGAAGCTTTCAACGTCTTGTTTTGGCCAAAAATAAAGAAGAGGGCCTAATGCGTATTTCATTGAGTTCTCCATTTGGCTCTATTGCCATTTACGGTGATAAGCGCCAAGCGTGGTTTGTGTACCTTCAGATACATTCGCCAGTGTCGCATTCCAAGCTTGTTCCACTTGGTATTGTTCTGGGTTCGCTAAGTAGCGGTCGATAGCTGCGCGCCAAGTACGAGTCACTTGCTCGACATAAGCCGGGCTACGTTGGCGACCTTCAATTTTCACTGAGGCAACGTTGGCAGCAAATAGCTCAGGCAGCATAGACAGTGTGTTGAGGCTGGTTGGCTCTTCAAGTGCGTGATAGCGTTTACGCTCACCATCGATTTCTGCTTCAAAGCGGCCTTTACACAGCGTTGGGTAGCCCGCGTTTTCGCCAGCTACGTACTTGTCGATAAGAATCTCATTCAAGCGTGACTCTAGACCTGTTTCTGTTTCTTGCCAGCGAACGTATTTTGCTGGAGAACAAGCACCAACGGTATTGGGTGATTCGCCGGTCATATATGAAGAGAGGTAACAACGACCTTCCGCCATGATGCACAAGCTACCAAAAGCGAATACTTCAAGGTCAACGTCAGAGGTGATGTTACGAGAAAGCTGTTTGACCTGATGAATCGACAATACGCGAGGCAATACCACACGCTTTACATTGAAGTTCTTGTGGTAGAAGTCGATTGCAGCCGCATTGGTCGCAGAAGCTTGAACCGATAGATGCAATTCTAGTTCTGGATATTTGTTTGCTGCGTACTCAAGCACTGCGATATCAGCAATGATCAGCGCATCAACACCTAGTGCTGCGGCGTTATCTACGGCATTTGTCCAGCGTTCGAAGCCATTTGGGTGAGCAAAAGTATTTAAGGCAACGTGAATTTTCTTGTTGCGGTCATGCACATACTGCACAGCACGATCGAGCTTTTTACCCGCAAAGTTAAGGCCTGCAAAGTGTCGGGCATTGGTATCGTCTTTGAATCCGATATAGACAGCATCCGCACCGCAATCAATAGCGGTTTTCAAAGCAGGTAAGTTACCCGCTGGGCATAAGAGTTCCATTTGCTCACTACCAGTAGAATGAAATTGAAGCGAGTATTTTATGAAGAATTATGAATGACGGAATTGATGTAAGGCAGGTTTAGATGGATAAATCTGCTTTTACTCCGTTTGGGGTACTGACTAGTAAGGCTTTTGTGCTTTGGTTTGGCTTTTGACAGGGTGATAGTTGAATCGTGTACTAGTTCTTATGGCGACGATTTTGGGCAAACAGCTCTTCGACGTCTTGTTTCGGTTGTGGGCGATAGAAGTGGAAGCCTTGAATTGAACTGCAGTTGAGGTTAGAAAGCAGGGTCGCTTGTTCACTGGTTTCGACGCCTTCTGCCACTACAGTTAAATCGAGAGATTTACCTAGGTTGATGATGTTTTCAATCACAGTGATTTGCTTTGGTAGCGTATCGATATCAGAAATGAAAGCCCGGTCAATCTTAAGCTCATCAATTGGGAAGCGAGCCAAATAAGACAGAGAAGAGTAGCCCGTACCAAAATCATCGATAGATAAAGCAAAGCCGAGTTTCTTTATAGCGTTAAGCATTTGAAGTGTGTGTTCACTATCACTCATCACCGCGCTTTCTGTCAGCTCAAATGTAATAGCACTAGGATCAAGCTCTGTTGAACGGAGTAGCTTTTCAACGTAATCAATTAGTTTTGGATTGCCAAACTGCTCTGGAGACAAGTTGATCGCCACTCTACCTGGCAAGATACCTTGCATCTTCCAGCGCTTAACCGTGGCAAATACTTCACGCATCACTACTCGGCCAAGTTGTTCAATAAGGCCAGCTCGTTCCGCAACTGGGATAAATGCGGCAGGGCTGATGTAGCCTTCTACTGGGTGCTTCCAGCGCACTAACGCTTCTGCACCGTTGATGGTGAAGTCACGCGCATTGACCTTAGGTTGATACCAAACCTCAAGTCCATTCTGTTGCAGTGCTTTTTGCAGCTCTATCTCCAACCACAATCGCATACGCGCTTCTTTGTTCATCTGTTCGTTGAACTTGATCAGGCGGTTACGTCCACGATCTTTCGCTTCATACATTGCGGTGTCTGCATTTTGCAGCAAGATACGTGCGTCTGTGCCATCTTGAGGAAAGCTCACGCTGCCAATCGAGCAGGCTAAGCGCTTACTAAAGTGGTGAAGATCGAAGGGTTGATTGATCAGGGAAATGATCTTTTCAGCGAGCATTTCAGGCGTTCGCTGATGTTCAGGTTCTGGCAGGATAATACCAAACTCATCCCCGCCTAAATGACCAATAACGGCCTGACGAGGCAGTAAACGTTTTAGGCGTGAAGCGACCTCTTTAATCACTTTATCGCCAATGTGATGACCGAGTGAATCATTGATATTCTTAAAGTTATCAATATCTAAGTAGAGCATCACAACTGGCGTATCGTTTTGAATGAACTGCTCAAGACGTTTGGTGAACCCAACTCGGTTGTAGAGCTTGGTCAGTGCATCGATGTAGGCATCTTCACTGTTTGCAGGCGTATACTGCTTTGTGGTCTCTTGTGCATCTTGGATAAGCACCAATTGAGTGTTACTTCCAAGAATAGTGGTGGAGTCGATGTTGAGTTGAACCTTACGTTCAAAGCCACATCGGGCACCCGTTAAGCAAACCAAACCAGACTCAGAAATAATAGAACTGAGGTTATTATTGAAGACTGTTTTGGTTTGTTCATCGATGAATAATCGTCCCAACTCTTCGCCAATTAACTCGGTGGTGGAGTTAAAGCCGAGCAAGCGTGCTGCTGCTGGGTTTGATGACAAGATGTAGTCACTTTCAACTAACAGTAATCCGTCAGGGAGTAGGTGAGATAGCTTGTGGAATTTCGCTTCGGATTCTTCTAAAGAACGGGCAAGTACTTGGTTTTCTGATGTGTCGAAGGCATGAAAGACAATGTAGTCGGTTTTGTTGCCATTCGTCAGCGGAGATAGGCTGAAATGAAGGCTGGTATCGAGGTCAGTTTCGTTGAGCGTGACTTCAGCCTCAATCGTTTCACCATTGAATGCACGCTCATAGTAAGGCTTAAGGTGTTGGTAGAATTGCTCACCTAATGTTTGGCGGTCATTCATGCCAGCAAGCTCGGTTTTACTCAAACCAGCAATATCGCAGTAACGCTCATTAACCATAAAATAGTTATGTTGGGCGTCAAGTACCGCAAAAAAGAACGGACTGTTTGCTGTTAGCTGGGTAAACCAATGTTGTAGTTGCTGGGGAGGCATCAAAGTACTACCAATTCTCCAAGAGCTTGAATATTCACTATCGATAAATATTTATTACTTTTTGTGTGGCTATCGATATTTACCTGTGAGTGCAGCGATCCGCTGTAATTCTCATGACCTGAGTTACTATAACTGTGATTTTCAGGATATTAAAGGTCGAGTATCAAACCGAAGTTAATTTGATACAGAACAGTAACTGAGATTTCAACATCATCTATGATGCATTCCATATTATTGACAAAGTTACGGATAAGTCACGTGATAAACAAGATTCGCACTCAACTAGTTCAAAATGCCGCATCAATTTTGCGATCTCCAGTCCAGTTATTGCCTAAAACAGTACAAAAAAGAGCCTTATTGGAGGCGCTTAAGAATGTCTTTAAGGAAGCTTTAGAGGACGGTGACTTTGAATTCTTAGAAGACAAGTGGCTTAAAGTCTCAATAAAAGATATGGGGTTAAGTTGGTGTATTAGCTATCAAAATGAGCAACTAGTTGTAGCTGATAACGAGGTTGTTGAAGATGTAAGCTTTAGCGGAAACCTTAACGATCTTGTGTTGATTGCCGGGCGTAAAGAAGACCCAGATACGCTTTTCTTTCAACGTAGACTGTCTATTGAGGGCGATACAGAGCTTGGTTTAGAAGTCAAAAACTTGATGGATAGCGTAGATTTAGACGTATTGCCGATTCCTATGAAAACTTTGTTAAATCAATTAGCTGATTTTGTGCAGAAGGGAGTACAATCCCCAGATACACAAAGTGAGGTAATGAATGCTTATTCGAACTGAAGCACCGGCAGATATACTTGTCATTGATCGTTTATTGAAATCTGTTTTTGAAACAGATGCAGAAGCTAATTTGGTTATGAGCTTGCGTGAGAATAGCCATTTAACGCTATCGCTGGTGGCTTGTTCTGATGAGGGCGAGGTGGTTGGTCACCTGATGTTTAGCCCTATCACTCTCTATGGTGACGATCATAACTGGCAGGGACTTGCGCCTCTCGCAGTGAAAGAAGAGTACCGCAATCAAGGTATTGCCAAATCACTGGTTGAAGACGCATTTTCTACATTGGTAGATTTCGGTTACCCAGCCTGTGTTGTGCTTGGTGATCCTGCTTACTACGGCCGCTTTGGTTTTAAGGCTGCGAGCGAGTTTGGCCTGAGTTGTGTTTGGGATGTACCTGAAGGTGCTTTCCAAGCGATTGAGTTGGTAGAGGGGGTGTTTGCTGGGCATTCTGGTGAGATTGCTTACAGCCCAGAGTTCAACGACTTATAAGCTGATTTACCACGTAATCCGATACAAACTGATTTAGTCTAAATAAAGGAGCTTGATGCTCTTTTATTTTTTGTTAGTATCAGCCCCAATGAGCTCCTTTTCAGTTCGCTCTAAGAAGAGCAATACCAACAAACCTAAGGTTACACCGCTAGATATGTCACAAACACACGCACAATACCTGCAAGAGATGGGCATCAGCCAATGGGAGCTTAGTCACCCAGAGCGTTTGGTTGGCTACGAATCTGAATTGATTCCACTATCGAGCGACTGTAAGTTGCTACTGGTTTCGCCTGAAAAACCTCAGGAAGATCTCGCTGTGATGTTTGAACGCGTACTTAAAAGTATCAAGCTCGACTTATCTCAGGCTTTACACCTTCAACCACAACACTTGTCTGCTGTGGATTTAGGTTCGGTTGAATGGGTATGGTTTGCTGGTTGCGAATCTGCCCATGAACTGAAGGCAAAAACACTTCAATCTCCATTACTGTCTGACATTAACGGTAATAACCAACATCGCCGCGACTTATGGCAACAAATTTGTGCTTATGACTAATCAACTTTTACCAACTTCAGAACAACACCTAGACGCAATTTGGCAAATTGAGCAGACCGCGCATTCGCATCCTTGGTCTGAAAATATGATCCGTGATCTTAATAGTCGTGGAGGCAGCCACCGAGTTTTAGAAGTCGATGGAAAGGTTGTCGGCTATTTCTATGCTCAGAACATTGTCGGTGAGGTTACTTTGCTGACGATAGCGGTTGACCCTAAGCAGCAAGGTAAAGGTTACGGCAAGGCTTTGGTTGAGCACTTTCTCGATATGTGTGAACAAGCTGACGCGGAAAGTGCTTGGCTGGAAGTTCGCGAAAGTAATGTGAATGCGTTCAATCTTTACGAGAAGGCTGGCTTTAATGAAGTCGATCGTCGTCGTAACTATTACCCAACCAAGCAAGGCAACGAAGATGCGATCATTATGAGCTATCTTTTTATGTCGTTTAGTTAGGGCGTGTTACGTCTTTTAGCCGACTAAATAACTAACCACACAATTAGCCACAAAATAGGGTGTAAACTGACCCTTTAGAAAGTGACTCGCTTTCTGTATAATCCGCACACAGAATTCAAGGGCAAGTATTATCTACTTGCCCTTTTTACGCTTTAGATCAGCAAAGGGCGACTATGTCTTTCCAACAAGAAGTGAGCAAACGTAGAACGTTTGCAATTATCTCTCACCCGGATGCGGGTAAAACCACGATTACTGAAAAAGTTCTTTTATTCGGAAACGCAATTCAAAAAGCGGGTACCGTAAAAGGTCGTGGCTCTAACCAGCACGCTAAATCTGACTGGATGGAGATGGAAAAAGAACGTGGTATTTCGGTAACCACGTCGGTAATGCAATTCCCATACAATGATTGCCTAGTAAACCTACTCGATACTCCAGGACACGAAGATTTCTCGGAAGATACGTACCGTACACTAACAGCGGTTGACTCTTGTTTGATGGTTATCGATGCTGCGAAAGGTGTCGAGGATCGTACTCGTAAACTGATGGAAGTAACGCGCCTACGTGATACTCCAATCGTAACGTTTATGAACAAACTTGACCGTGACGTTCGTGACCCAATGGAAGTGCTTGATGAAGTGGAAAGCGAGCTAGGTATGGCTTGTGCTCCAATCTCATGGCCAATCGGTTGTGGTAAAGAGTTTAAAGGTGTTTATCACATTCATCGTGATGAAACGATCTTGTACGAATCTGGCCACGGCCATGAGATCCAAGAAGTTCGCATCATTAAAGGTTTAGATAACCCTGAACTAGACGAAGCTGTTGGCGAAGATCTGGCGAGCAGTGTTCGTGAAGAGCTTGAATTGGTTATTGGCGCATGTCCTGAGTTTGATCTCGATTTGTTCCTTGCTGGTGAACTAACGCCTGTTTACTTTGGTACGGCATTGGGTAACTTTGGTGTTGACCACATGCTAGATGGTTTGACTAAGTGGGCTCCGGGTCCTCAAACTCGTCAAGCTAACGAGCGTGATGTTGAAGCGACAGAAGAGAAGTTCTCTGGCTTCGTCTTTAAGATCCAAGCAAACATGGATCCAAAACACCGTGACCGTATCGCATTCATGCGTATCGTTTCGGGTACTTACAACCAAGGTATGAAGATGAATCATGTTCGTACTGGCAAGAACGTAAGTATTTCGGATGCGGTAACTTTCATGGCGGGCGACCGTGCGCGAGCTGAAAAAGCGTATGCTGGTGACATCATTGGCTTGCATAACCATGGCACAATCCAGATTGGTGATACCTTTACTCAGGGCGAAAGCTTGAAGTTCGCTGGTATTCCAAACTTTGCGCCTGAGCTATTCCGTCGTATTCGTCTACGCGATCCACTAAAGCAGAAGCAACTTCTAAAAGGTTTGGTTCAGCTTTCTGAAGAGGGCGCAGTACAAGTATTCCGTCCTATGCAGAACAACGATTTGATCGTTGGTGCGGTTGGTGTACTTCAGTTTGACGTAGTTGTAGCGCGCTTGAAAGCGGAATACAACGTAGAAGCTATCTACGAAGGTGTTAACGTTGCAACAGCTCGCTGGGTTGAATGTGATGACGTGAAGAAACTAGAAGAGTTCAAACGTAAGAACCAAGCTAACCTAGCGTTAGATGGTGGTGATAACCTGTCTTACATCGCACCTACAATGGTGAACTTGAACCTAGCTTCTGAACGTTTCCCTGACGTTCAGTTCCGAGCGACGCGCGAGCACTAATTTCTCCGCGCTCTATTCGAGTTAAACAAAAACGTCTATTGTTCTGCAATAGGCGTTTTTTAATGCGTTTTATTTAAGGTTTAGAGGCTGAGGTTAGAGGCAATTATGTTCAGTTGGATAAAAACTTGGGTTAAGAAATACGATAAGTGGTGTGAAGAGCTTGGTTTAACGCCTGAGAACAAGCGCAGTTGTGTTGCTTATCGTCGTGATCCCCAAGGGAAACAAACAGAGAGTAGGGAAGATGACACAGCAAATAAGTGACTTTCCGCTGTTTGATACTCATTGCCATGCGGATTTTGAGGCGTTTGAGCAAGGTTTTACACCGGATCAAAGTATTGATAGCTATCTTAAAGAAGCGAAACAAGCTCAAGTCGAGAAGATTCTTATTCCTTCTATTGGCCAAAGTAACTGGTCGAAGCTCGATAAAATCGCCAAATCTTACCCTAATGTTTACTACGCCTTAGGTTTCCACCCTTACTTTTTAGAGCAAGCCAATGACGAGCAATTCTCAGAGCTTCGCCAATTACTCTCATCAAGAACCGGTCAATGCGTTGCGATAGGAGAGTGTGGTCTCGACTTTTTTGTCGATGTCGAGCGGGAGAAACAAGAACGCTTTTTCATCCAACAAATGGAGCTAGCGAAGGCATTTGAGCTGCCTTTGATCATCCATGAGAGGAAGTCTTATAACCGACTCATTGAATTATTAAAGCAGCACAAGTTCACTTTTGGCGGGGTGATTCACGGTTTTTCAGGGAGTGAACAGCAAGCTTTGGCGTGGATCAAGCTCGGTTTCTATATTGGTGTCGGTGGAACGATTACTTACCCAAGAGCACAAAAAACACGCACAACCATCGCAAAACTGCCTCTTGAATGCTTGGTATTGGAAACGGATGCTCCGGACATGCCCATGTATGGAAACCAAGGAAATGTTAATCATTCCAAATATTTAGTTACGATTTTAAATGAACTATTTTTGCTTAGAAAAGAGCCAAAGCAATCGGTTGCAGCGCAAACTTGGCAAAATAGCCATCGCGCATTCGGTATATGTGAATAAAATCGAAGGTTTTTGTTTATCGTTTGCGTAAATTGCACTGAGCTTGTGATTTGGTTCACATTTGCGTGTGAATGGTACATGAATCTTGTACGAAAGTGTGAGGACGGCATTACTTTATTAGTGGTCGCATGAGTATAATTGCCTCCGCTTTATAGCCCCATTTTGTAACACGCCAATAAATAACTAATAAGGAAGTCATAAACTATGAGCCTGTTTATGAGCCTCGTCGGAATGGTTGCACTGATTGCAATCGCAGTACTACTATCCGACAACCGCAAAGCAATTAATATCAGAACAGTGGGTGGCGCTTTCGCTATCCAATTCGCACTTGGTGCATTCGTACTTTACATCCCTTGGGGTCGTGATCTACTTGCAGGTTTCTCTGCTGGTGTAGCAAACGTGATCGACTACGGTAAAGATGGTACTGGCTTCCTATTTGGTAGCCTTGTTAACTTCTCAGTTGACGGTATCGGTTTCATCTTTGCATTCCAAGTTCTACCAACACTAATCTTCTTCTCTGCTCTTATCTCTGTACTTTACTACATTGGTGCGATGCAAGTTGTAATCAAGGTTCTTGGTGGTGGTCTTCAGAAAGCTCTAGGTACTTCTCGCGCCGAGTCAATGTCTGCAGCAGCAAACATTTTCGTTGGTCAAACAGAAGCACCTCTAGTAGTTCGTCCATTTGTTCCTAAAATGACTAACTCTGAACTATTCGCAGTAATGTGTGGTGGTTTAGCATCTGTTGCTGGTGGTGTACTAGCGGGTTACGCATCTATGGGTGTACCTCTAGAGTACCTAGTAGCAGCGTCATTCATGGCAGCACCTGGTGGTCTACTATTCGCTAAAATCATCAAGCCTGAAACTGATGAAGTTGACGAGAACCTAGGTTCAGACATCGACGGTGGCGACGACAAGCCTGCTAACGTTATCGATGCAGCTGCTGGCGGTGCGTCAGTTGGTCTACAACTAGCACTTAACGTTGGTGCAATGCTACTAGCATTCATCGGTCTAATCGCTCTTATCAACGGTATCCTAGGTGGCATCGGTGGTTGGTTCGGTATGGAAAACCTAACTCTAGAACTTCTTCTAGGTTGGATCTTCGCACCGTTAGCATTCATCATTGGTGTTCCATGGGAAGAAGCAACTATTGCTGGTTCTTTCATTGGTCAGAAGACAGTTGTTAACGAATTCGTTGCATACCTAAACTTCGTACCATACATCGGTGACAACGCTCAAATCGTTGAAGCGACTGGTCAAGTAATGTCTGTTAAGACTCAAGCAATTATCTCGTTCGCTCTATGTGGTTTCGCAAACCTTTCTTCAATTGCGATTCTTCTAGGTGGTCTAGGTGGTATTGCTCCAAACCGTCGTCACGACATCGCACGTATGGGTGTTAAAGCGGTTGTAGCTGGTACTCTATCTAACCTGATGGCAGCAACAATTGCTGGCTTCTTCCTGTCTTTCTAATCAGTTAGAAATCGATATATAGACGCCATAATAATATCGCCCCGTAGCAAGAAATTGCTGCGGGGCTTTTTTGTTTTTGGGCCTAGTGATTTTGAGCATTAGCATGAGTGAATGCTTGGAGTCGAAAATGGGTCTAGAATGTTTTTTTGAGATACAAACCGTTTGCGTTCTAAGGAGCACTACAATTTATTGATGGATACCTATAATGTATAAGCTTAAGGGACAGGATGTCTCTTGTTGGCAAGAAAGTAACTGCTTGGATTTATCTAAAGGTTATTCTTCTGGGATTAAGCCAAACTTAGCGATACGCTATAGATGTTAGACACAACATGACTGATTTGTTGTGCCATAGACCAAACTGGTACTGTGCGGTGACAAGGATTGCAATTGATAGCGAAAGTTATCAAGTCTTCAGGGAACCAAGTCCGTTCATTTGTGACTACTGAGCATTACTAAAATATCCATCTATACTGGATGGGTGGCGAAGTAGTTAACTATTTGAATATATTGATCGGAGATAGAAATGAGCGATTTAAAAGCAGCAGCTCTACGTGCACTTAAACTTATGGACCTAACGACGCTAAATGATGACGATACTACTGAAAAAGTAGTGGCGCTTTGTCATGACGCGAAGACTGCAGTTGGTAACACCGCTGCAATCTGTATTTACCCTCGCTTCATCCCAGCCGCTAAGAAGGCGTTGCGTGAGCAAGGTACTCCAGAAGTACGCATCGCGACTGTAACTAACTTCCCTCATGGTAATGACGACATCGAAATTGCTGTTGCAGAAACGAAAGCAGCGGTAGCGTACGGCGCAGACGAAGTTGACGTAGTATTCCCATACCGTGCTCTTATTGCTGGCAACGAAGAAGTTGGCTTTGAGCTAGTTAAGCAATGTAAAGCCGCTTGTGGTGACATCACGCTTAAAGTGATCATCGAAACTGGTGAGCTAAAAGAAGAAGCACTGATCAAGAAAGCTTCTCAGATCTGTATCGAAGCAGGTGCAGACTTCATCAAAACTTCAACAGGTAAAGTGCCAGTAAACGCGACTCCTGAATTCGCGCGCATGATGCTTGAAGTTATTCGTGACATGGGCGTGGCTAAAACTGTTGGTTTCAAACCAGCTGGTGGCGTACGTACAGCTGAAGATGCTCAAGCTTACCTAGCAATGGCTGATGAGCTACTAGGCGCTGAATGGGCAGACAACATGCACTACCGTTTTGGTGCTTCAAGCCTACTAACTAACCTTCTTAATACATTAGAAGTGACAGACGAGACTGCTGATCCAGCAGCATACTAATTTACTCGTCATATTTGACGCCGCAGCGTTGTTGACTGCGTAAGTTCACCGGTTCACCGGCCGTCCTAATCACATAGAGCCTCTATGTTCATAGGAATGAACTTCGATTTTCTTTCAAGAGAATAGTCGCTTAGCTGCAACGTCAAATATTTAGAGTATTGATAACAATTAAGTCTGTTTGATGGAGTGACGTTAAGTCACTCCATATTACCTCTTTCCCTACACACCATACTCACTAGAGTTTGGGAGGCACTAATGTATCTACCTCAAGAAATTATTCGCAGAAAACGTGATAACGAAGTTCTGACCACAGAAGAAATTAACTTTTTCATCCAAGGTGTCGCTAAAAACACGGTTTCTGAAGGCCAAATTGCCGCATTCGCAATGGCTATCTTTTTTAATGAAATGACGATGCCAGAACGTATCGCACTAACATGTGCAATGCGTGATTCAGGCATGGTGATTGACTGGAGCCACATGAACTTTGATGGCCCAATCGTTGATAAACACTCTACTGGTGGTGTTGGCGACGTAACTTCTTTGATGCTTGGCCCTATGGTGGCAGCATGTGGCGGTTTCGTTCCAATGATCTCTGGTCGTGGTTTAGGCCACACTGGCGGTACGCTAGACAAGCTAGAATCTATCCCTGGTTACAACATTACACCAACTAACGATGTGTTTGGTGCCGTAACCAAAGAAGCTGGCGTGGCGATCATCGGCCAAACGGGCGACCTAGCACCGGCTGACAAGCGTGTTTACGCGACTCGTGATATCACAGCAACAGTAGATAACATCTCGCTAATCACCGCTTCAATCCTATCTAAGAAACTGGCTGCTGGCCTTGATTCTCTAGTGATGGACGTAAAAGTCGGTTCAGGCGCATTCATGCCAACGTATGAAGCCTCTGAAGAACTAGCAAAATCTATCGTTGCAGTAGCAAACGGTGCAGGCACTAAAACAACAGCAATCCTAACGGACATGAACCAAGTTCTGGCTTCTTCAGCGGGTAACGCAGTTGAAGTCCGTGAAGCGGTTCAATTCCTAACTGGTGAATACCGTAACCCACGTTTGTTGGAAATCACGCTAGCATCGTGTGCGGAAATGTTGGTGCTGGGTAACCTAGCAAAAGATTCAGATGAAGCGCGTGAAAAACTGATGGCAGTACTGGATAACGGTAAAGCAGCAGAGTGCTTCGGTAAGATGGTAGCGGGCCTTGGTGGTCCAGTAGATTTCGTAACGAACTACGATAACTACCTAGAAAAAGCAGAAATTGTTAAACCAGTGTACGCACTCGAAAGCGGTGTAGTATCTGCGATGGATACGCGTGCAATTGGTATGGCTGTCGTTGGTATGGGCGGTGGTCGCCGCGTAGCAACAGACAGCATTGATTACGCAGTCGGTTTTGATAGCTTCATTCGCCTTGGCGAAGTAGCAAGCGACGATAAACCATTAGCAATGATTCATGCTCGCAATGAACAACAGTGGCAAGAAGCTGCGACGGCATTACAAAATGCAATCACTGTGGGCGGAGAATATACAGCAACGCCAGATGTTTACCGTCAGATTCGTTCTGAAGACGTGTAAATAACAGATATCGGTATACCTCGTGTATACCGATAAACAGAGTTCTGGTGCAAAGAGCAATAAGTTGGTGAAGAAAATGAAAAGAGCATTTATTTTAGTTTTAGATTCATTCGGTATCGGTGAAACAGCGGATGCTGACACATTCGGCGATGTAGGTTCGGATACAATGGGTCACATTGCTGACCATTGTGATCAAGGCCTTGCAGACAACGCGGATCGTAAAGGTCCACTAACGCTGCCAAACCTGTCTAAGCTAGGTTTAGCGATGGCTCACAAAGAGTCGACAGGTCGTTTTGCTCCTGGTATGGACGTAGACGCTGAGATCATTGGCGCTTACGGTCATGCTGCTGAGCTGTCTTCTGGTAAAGACACGCCATCAGGTCACTGGGAAATTGCAGGTGTGCCGGTATTGTTTGACTGGGGCTACTTCACTGACAAAGAGAACAGCTTTCCAAAAGAACTGACTGACCGCATCCTTGAGCGTGCTGGTCTGTCTGACTTCTTAGGTAACTGCCACTCATCGGGTACAGAAATCCTAGATAACCTAGGTGAAGAACACATGAAGACTGGCCTGCCAATCTTCTACACTTCTGCAGACTCTGTTTTCCAGATCGCATGTCATGAAGAGACATTCGGCCTACAAAACCTATTAGATCTTTGTCAGATTGCTCGTGAAGAGCTAGCTGACTACAACATTGGTCGTGTTATCGCTCGTCCGTTTATTGGCGCAGGTAAAGGTCAATTCGAACGTACTGGTAACCGTCGTGACCTTTCTGTTGAGCCACCAGCGGCGACGGTACTTCAGAAACTGGTTGATGAGAAGGGCGGCAACGTTCACTCAATCGGTAAGATCTCTGATATCTACGCAGGTTGTGGTATCACTCAGAAAACCAAAGCAACAGGTATTCCAGCGCTATTTGAAGCAACCAAAGAAGCGATCACTGAAGCGGGCGACAACACTATCGTGTTCACTAACTTCGTTGATTTCGACTCAGCATACGGCCACCGTCGTGATGTTGCCGGTTACGCAGCTGCGCTTGAGTACTTCGATGGCCGTATCAATGAAATCATCGATATGATGAAAGAAGATGACGTGCTTATCCTAACTGCAGACCACGGTTGTGACCCAACATGGCCGGGTTCAGACCATACTCGTGAACATATCCCTGTGATTGTTTACGGTAACAAGGTTCCAGCAGGCTCTCTAGGCCGTCGTGATACCTTCGCTGATATCGGTCAAAGCTTAGCGTCATACTTTGGCACATCGCCAATGGGATACGGTACAAGCTTTCTGTAATGGTTAACTAAGAGAGAGGGAAACCTCTCTCTTCTTTTTTGTTTTGAGATTAAGGATATTTTCAATGGCTACTCCACATATTAATGCTGAAATGGGTGATTTCGCTGACGTAGTTCTAATGCCAGGCGATCCGCTACGCGCTAAATACATCGCTGAAACCTTCTTAGAAGAAGTGGTTCAGGTGTGTGATGTTCGTAATATGTTTGGTTACACGGGTACTTACAAAGGTCGTAAGGTTTCGGTTATGGGGCACGGTATGGGCATTCCATCTTGTTCTATTTACGCGACTGAGCTGATCAAAGACTTTGGTGTGAAAAAGATCATTCGTGTCGGCAGTTGTGGTGCAGTGAGTGAAGATATCAAAGTGCGTGATGTGGTGATTGGCATGGGCGCGTGTACTGACTCAAAAGTGAACCGTATTCGCTTTAAAGGTCATGACTTCGCGGCTATCGCAGATTACAAAATGGTGCGTGCGGCAGAAGATGCAGCAAAAGCGCGTGGTGTAGACGTAAAAGTGGGTAACCTGTTCTCGGCGGAGTTGTTCTACACGCCAGATCCAGAGATGTTCGAAGTGATGGACAAATACGGCATTGTTGGCGTCGAGATGGAAGCGGCAGGTATCTATGGTGTGTGTGCTGAATACGGCGCAAAAGCTCTGACTATTTGTACTGTTTCTGATCACATCAAAACTGGTGAGCAAACCACATCAGATGAGCGTCAAACGACCTTCAACGACATGATGGTTATCGCACTAGACTCTGTGCTTCTTGGTGATCAAGAATAATCATTTTTCTATAGTTTGATAAACTAACAGATAACAAAAAGCCCCGTCGCTGCCTGAGCGTCGGGGCTTTTTATTGGTAATGATGTATTACTGAGTGCTATTTCTTGGATTCTAAAGGCTATGTGATTTCAATCGAAATAATTCATCTTGCCTCATCCGAGGTTTTTATTTCGTGATTCCAATACCCAAGACCCAAGACCCAAGACCAAAGACCCTATGACAAAGCTTCTGAGTTTGCATTCTTAAGCAGCAAGTTCTCACCAGACTTGGTTTTTCTTCTACGAATGAGCATGACAAACACAACGCCACTGACAAACCCCATCAACACCATGCCGATCATGTAGCGATCACTTTTACGATAATGGTGATCAGAAATCGCCGTCATCTTACCCGTTTCAAAGGTCACACGAATGAATCCAATGATCGCTTTCTCTGGAGAGTAGATAGGTTCAACTAATTGCTGTCTGCCGATACTTGCTGTTGAAAGTGGCGTATCTAATCCTAGAACTTCGCGTACTGAGAGTGCTTTTTCACTCGAAGCCAGTCGAATCCCCTCTGCATCGTATATCGTGGTATCGAATACCAAGCGATCCTGAGACAGCTGATTGGTGAGATCAAGCAGTCGCTCTTGGTCTTGTTGTGTGATCGCTTTACTGGCAGAAAGTGATGCCTGAGAGATAAGCAACTTAGTCAGCGTTTCTAGCTGCTTTGCTTGGATCTTCTCGTTACCTTTACTGATCACGACTGTATTTTTAATCGTTACAACGAACATAGTAGCCAACAAAATGAGGGCTAGCATTCGTAAAGCGTTACGTATTGAGAACAATGATTCATTCATGTTTCACGAAGCCTGAAATAAACAAATGTTATGATTAAGACATATTGAGACTTGCGTTTTCAAATTGCAATAGGTTAACGTTTAGCATAGTTAATTAGGAATCATACACATGGACGCTCAGAAATATCTGCCGATTAAAAGGCATACAACATTATTAACTCGACTCCCCGAGACTCGTTTCGCTTCTCAACTCGCTAAAGCCAAAGCCAACTGGATTGTATTCGGTGAGTATCTATCACCACAATCATTCGATGACATCGATTTTTTCACAGGCACTTACAACACTATTCTTGATACGTGGAAGGTAGGGCATTATGAAGTGGCTTTGATGTCAGGCAACCTAACACCAGCACACGAAGAAATCCTACAGGCCTTAAAGCTTGATTATGCTTGCCTTAGCGAGGTCCCAGACCTATCTAAGCCAGGTTTGATTGTAATGGATATGGATTCCACAGCGATTCAAATTGAATGTATCGATGAGATTGCAAAGCTAGCTGGAGTAGGGGAGTTAGTCTCTGAAATCACAGAGCGAGCAATGCAAGGTGAGCTCGACTTTGAACAGAGCCTACGTCAACGAGTAGGCGCACTGAAAGGTGCGGATGAATCTATTTTGGAGCAAGTGCGTCAATCATTGCCATTCATGCCAGACTTGGTTGAGCTAGTGAATACTCTGAATAAGCTTGGTTGGAAGACGGCAATTGCTTCAGGTGGCTTTACTTACTTCTCTGACTATCTGAAAGATACGCTTGATCTTGACCACGCTCAGTCAAACACGCTTGAAATCATTAATGGTAAATTGACGGGTGAAGTCTTAGGCGATGTTGTTTCGGCGCAGACTAAAGCGGATATCTTGGTAGAGTTGGCTGAAGAGTACGAATTGGAACTGCATAACACTGTTGCCGTTGGTGATGGTGCTAATGACTTGGTTATGATGGGTTCTGCAGGTTTAGGCATCGCCTTCCATGCGAAACCAAAAGTAGAGCAACAAGCTCAAACCGCTGTACGTTATGCCGGTTTAGGCGGGGTACTTTGCATCTTGTCGGGTGTGTTAGCTAAGCAGCAAAAAATCAGCTGGCAAGCGAAGCCTTAGTCATATTTAGGGCGGTATAACGGATACAAAAAAAGCAGGCTATCAGCCTGCTTTTTCTATTTCATGTTCAAGTTAAAACGCCGCTGTAGGCTAGCGTGTCAGCTCCAATCGAATCAACACTTCATCGGTAATATCTTCTATCTCACCATAACCAATAAAAGCCGTGACCTCATTCTCTAGCTTCTTAGCTTGGTGCATGCTGATGCGTGAGAGCTCTTCTAAATCAGACTGGAATAAACTCGTTAGCGGATTAAAAATAGGTGCAGTAGTGACTCGTAGTACATACACGTCACCTAAATGTTGAGCTTTCTTGATGAATAAGATGCGTTCCTTTGCCGAGGCGAAGTCTTTGACCAACTTCGTATGTACGGATTGGATCTTGTCGCCAAACTTAACCGCAGCAATATAGACATCATGGTGTTTAGGTTCAGCACCTTCAATTCTTTTCAGTGGTTCAGCCAACAGCGAGTTAGAGTGCCCTTTGAAAATAGGTTCGAGTGAGAACTTTTGGTTGTGGCCAAGCTTAGCGAGCAGTGCTAAGTGTTTATTCAGCGGGAAGTTTACGCCAATGATCTTACAACGCAGTGTTGAGCCCGGTTTATCAATGAATATTGGGTTGCAGACCATCTTGCTCAACAAAATGTTGTGTAGAGACTCGAGCAGAGAGTGTGTTGGCAGTATCTCTTTCTTCTTAATCAACTTGCTTTGGTTTTGAACGATAAGCCCATTGAGAAAGGCGATAGTACGCATTGTCTTCGTGTTCTCGGCGATAACCAACTGCACGTTGCGACCATTCGGGCTGACTCGAATCACGTGGTAAGGCACGGTGCTTAATGGCAGGTTTTTGTCGTAGAGCTGCAGTTCATTGAAGTTTACTAATACCGGGTCATTAATCTTGAGTACCATCGGATGCTCAAGAGCAATACTGAGTCCACGTTTGGAGATATCTAAGGTATGTCCGTTAGCCGCGGCGCCATCTTGTGAGGTGAGCTGTAACGGCGACTTAAATTGATACCTCGGTTCTTTGCGACGAGTTTGAGAGTCGAAGTAGATACTTTGAATATTCCCCACTACAGAACGCGGATGACGGAAGCGGTTCAGTTCACTGCTTGGAATACGTGGTTTTTCACTCAATAGATAGTCAGCCGCACTTTCGTGATCGCCAATCTCTTGCAAGATTCCACAATGCGTCAGTTGTGCTGAGCTTTGAGCTAACGTATCCGAGTGCTTGGCTAAGGCTTGTCGCTCGGTGTCTGAAAGTTCGAACACCGAGAACTTGAACGCCTTCCAGCTTTTACGTTTACCACCGATGTGCCAGAACAACTGTCTTTGCTCACGAGAGGCTTCAGGAAGCATCATTGAGTAGAACAAGGTCTTGTCTTGATGCTCATGAGTAAACGAGTAAATAACGTTACTGGTTCCCTTTACGCCAGGTTTAGCCAGCAAGTTCATTCGTTGTTCGTTGAACAGGGTACCCAATGCTTGTTGGTTTCGCTCATCGTGCCAGTATTGCCACAGCGGATGGTTGTTATCCGTAAGTAGAGCAAGCTTTAGCTCACTGCCGCTAAAGAAAAGAGGAAGATTACAGGTGTGTTTGAGATAGGTGTGTTCGATACCTCGAGTACGAGTTCGAATGATTCTATCTTGATTCTCATGGCTGGTTTTCTTGCTTGAGCTATTCAAAGACTCATCAAGCAAGCGGGCTACAATATTGTTATTGCTTACTTTGATGGTTCTTAAAAATTTGACGGCGTTATTCTCGTAAGACTCATCAATGCCCAGAACGCGGAATTCGACCGCTTGGTAAACATCGTTTTCTTGCGACTTTTCGATAAGCTCTGTGAACTTAACGCTGATGATCTCACCGAGGTTGTACTTAAAGGCGCTCGGTACCTTGAATTTTGCACCCGACGGGGAAATATCAACCGTCACACCGTGTAGGCTTTGGCCTTTAGATGTGGTGATCTCAACCTGTGAACTAATCTTGAGTCTGTTTTCTTGACGCTTTAAGTCGTAACCGAGGTTAATGGCTTCCGCTTCATACGGGCTATTAGCGTTAGTGAGATCTTGATTATGTTGAGACGAGGTTTTAACGATATTACGAAGTGGCTGAGTTCGCGGAGTCATCACTAACTCCCACGCGCCCTCTGTATAGCCTTTAAACTTTTTAGTACCACGTTGATACGCGTTCAAAGCAATATCATCAAGCCAGTGTTTACGACCATCTAACGTAAATTGACGGCATTCAGTGTCAATACGTCCGCGTAAATCAATGCTCTTTGTGCACGGAGCCATGATACGATTCAGTTCCATTTTAACGAGCAATTTCAGAGACGGGGATTCACCTTCTGTCATTTGAGAAAGAAGGAAGTCGAAATCCTCAGCGTGGTAGGCTGGGATGAGTCGCTCTGCTACAGATAGAATTTCAGATTGCTGCATACTTTTCTTGTTAGAATGGACGGTACGTTTATGTTATCGACTAGTTTAAATCGATCTTTAAGTATAAGTGGTATGACTGCAACTTTTATTTTCACCCGTACGGTCAAATAAGTCACAAATTGACAACATCATTGTGTAACTGAGTAAATTATTGAGGTTTTATGGCAAAGGCAAAACGAGCTTATGTGTGTAATGACTGTGGTGCTGACTTTCCACGTTGGCAGGGGCAGTGCAATGCATGTGGTGCTTGGAACACGATTACCGAAGTTAGGTTAGCTGCTTCACCTCAAGTTGCGCGTAATGAACGACTCAGTGGTGGTTACGCAGGTGGGGCAACAGAATCGAGCGTTCAGACATTATCGGAAATTAACCTGCAAGAAGTCCCTCGCTTTAGCAGTGGTTTCAAAGAACTCGACCGCGTGCTCGGTGGTGGTGTCGTACCTGGCGCTGCAATTCTGATTGGTGGTAACCCAGGTGCCGGTAAATCAACGCTGTTATTGCAGACCATGTGTCAGCTCTCTTCTCAGTTGCCAACACTTTATGTCACTGGTGAAGAATCTCTGCAACAAGTCGCGATGCGTGCCTCTCGACTCGGTTTACCGAAAGAACACCTCAAAATGCTCTCTGAAACCAATGTTGATAAGATCTGTCAGATTGCCGAAAAAGAGCAACCTAAGATCATGGTTATCGACTCAATCCAAGTTATGCATGTCGCTGATGTTCAATCGTCTCCGGGCAGTGTGGCGCAGGTGCGCGAATCGGCAACCGCATTAACGCGCTATGCGAAACAGAACAACGTTGCGGTGTTTTTAGTGGGACACGTAACTAAAGACGGCACATTAGCGGGGCCAAAAGTACTGGAACACATTATTGACTGTTCCGTGCTGTTAGATGGCGGAACCGATAGCCGCTTTAGAACGCTGCGCAGTCACAAGAACCGTTTTGGTGCGGTCAATGAGTTGGGTGTGTTTGCAATGACAGGCCAAGGCCTGAAAGAAGTCAGCAACCCATCGGCTATTTTCTTGTCTCGCGGCGAAGAAGAAACCTCGGGCAGTTCGGTCATGGTTGTGTGGGAAGGGACACGTCCGCTTCTTGTTGAAATCCAAGCGCTGGTGGACTATTCCCAGCTCGCTAACCCGCGTCGTGTCGCGGTTGGTCTTGAGCAAAATCGATTGTCATTGTTATTAGCTGTGCTGCATAAACATGGCGGCTTACAAATGGCTGACCAAGATGTGTTTGTGAATGTCGTTGGTGGTGTTAAAGTAACCGAAACCAGCGCAGATCTAGCATTAGTGATGGCGTTACTTTCTAGCTTTAGAGACCGAGCACTACCGAAAGATGTGGTTGTGTTTGGTGAAGTAGGCCTTGCGGGTGAGATTCGACCAGTACCAAGTGGACAAGAGCGTTTGAATGAAGCGTTTAAGCATGGTTTTAAGAGGGCGATAGTGCCTGCTGCTAACATGCCTAAAGGCGGCATTCCTGGAATGCAGATCCACGGGGTCAAAAAATTATCAGAGGCAATTAATGCTTTTGATGAGTTGTAATTGAGCTCACTTCAGCTACTCTATACAGCAGAAAATCAGTCTAACTTGAACGCTAATTGCGCTTTAGGTTAGCACTAAACCTAACAATCATTTAGATTGTTTCTACAGATTGCCTTTTCGTTTTTGTTACGAAAAGGCAAAGTTTTTTAGTCCCAAATGCATGCAAAGCTATCAGTCCTCACAGATTGTGATATACTCTGCGCGCATTTTATATCCTATTAACAGAGTAAGACAATGGCAGATTTATCGAAATACAGAAACATTGGTATTTTCGCGCACGTTGATGCGGGTAAAACAACTACCACTGAGCGTATCCTTAAGCTAACTGGTCAGATCCACAAGACTGGTGAAGTACATGATGGCGAATCAACTACTGACTTCATGGAACAGGAAGCTGAGCGCGGAATTACTATCCAATCAGCAGCTGTAAGCTGTTTCTGGAACGGTCACCGTCTAAACGTTATCGATACTCCTGGACACGTTGACTTCACAGTTGAAGTATACCGTTCTCTTAAAGTACTTGATGGCGGTATCGGTGTATTCTGTGGTTCTGGTGGTGTTGAACCACAATCAGAAACTAACTGGCGCTACGCTAACGAATCAGAAGTATCTCGTCTGATCTTCGTTAACAAACTAGACCGTATGGGTGCAGATTTCTACAACGTTGTTGACCAAGTTAAAAACGTTCTAGGCGCAACTCCTCTAGTTATGGTTCTACCAATCGGCCGCGAAGATGAGTTCGTAGGTGTTGTAGACCTTCTAAGCCGTAAAGCATACGTTTGGGATGACACTGGTCTTCCTGAAAACTACGAAATCCTAGATGTTCCTGCGGACATGGTAGACGACGTAGAGCAATACCGTGAAGAGCTAATCGAAACTGCTGTAGAGCAAGACGATGACCTAATGGAAGCTTACATGGAAGGTGAAGAGCCTTCTATCGAAGACATCAAGCGTTGTATCCGTAAAGGTACTCGTGACCTAGCGTTCTTCCCAACTTACTGTGGTTCTGCATTCAAGAACAAGGGTGTTCAAATCATCCTTGACGCTGTTGTAGATTACCTACCTTCTCCAACTGAAGTTGATCCTCAACCTCTAATGGACGAGAACGGTGAAGAAACTGGTAAGCACGCTATCGTTTCTACTGAAGAAACGTTTAAAGCTCTTGCATTCAAAATCATGGATGACCGTTTCGGTGCTCTAACTTTCGTTCGTATTTACTCTGGTAAATTGAACAAAGGCGACACGATTCTTAACTCATTCACAGGTAAAACTGAGCGTGTTGGCCGTATGGTTGAGATGCAAGCTGATGACCGTAACGAACTAACTAGCGCACAAGCTGGTGACATCATTGCGATCGTTGGTATGAAGAACGTGCAAACAGGTCACACTCTATGTGATCCTAAAGATCAAGTAACGCTTGAGCCAATGGTTTTCCCAACTCCAGTAATCTCTATCGCTGTATCTCCAAAAGATAAAGGCGGTTCTGAGAAAATGGGTATCGCGATCGGTAAAATGGTTGCAGAAGATCCATCTTTCCAAGTTGAAACTGACGAAGAAACTGGCGAAACTATCCTGAAAGGTATGGGTGAACTTCACCTAGACATCAAGGTAGATATCCTTAAGCGTACTTACGGCGTTGACCTAACAGTTGGTGCTCCTCAAGTTGCTTACCGTGAAACTATCACTCAAGCAATTGAAGATAGCTACACGCATAAGAAACAGTCTGGTGGTTCTGGTCAATTCGGTAAGATCGATTACCGTATCAAGCCTGGCGAACCTGGTTCTGGCTTTACGTTCTCTTCAAAAGTTGTTGGCGGTAACGTACCTAAAGAATTCTGGCCTGCTGTTGAGAAAGGCTTTGCTGGCATGATGGAAAACGGCGTACTAGCTGGCTTCCCTACGCTAGACGTTGAAGTTGAACTTTACGATGGTGGTTTCCACGCAGTCGATTCATCTGCAATCGCATTTGAAATCGCAGCGAAAGGTGCATTCCGTCAATCTATGCCTAAAGCTGGCGCGCAACTTCTTGAGCCAATCATGAACGTTGACGTATTTACTCCAGAAGATCACGTTGGTGATGTTATCGGTGACCTTAACCGTCGTCGTGGCATGATCAAAGATCAACAAGCTGGCGTAACTGGCGTTCGTATTAAAGCTGACGTACCACTTTCAGAAATGTTTGGTTACATCGGTCACCTACGTACAATTACTTCAGGCCGTGGCCAATTCTCTATGGAATTCGCACAGTACTCTCCATGTCCAATGAACGTGGCAGAAGAAGTAATCGCTAAAGTTAAAGCAGAAAAAGAAGCTGGTAAGTAATTAGCCCTTTTCTAAATTAACTAAAAAAGCCCCGCAAGTGAAAGCTTGCGGGGCTTTTTGTTGCTTGTAAT
>NZ_JACJFF010000059.1:0-33268 GCF_014164465.1 Vibrio sp. SG41-7
ATGACGTGCCATCTAAGTATTGCTTAGCAATGATACATTTTAGCTCTCGGCTATATTTGGACATAAAAAGACCCCCAATAATTGGTGTCCAACTATTGGGGGTCAGTTCACTAAGCTGGCTTTTTACAATCAGTCAATTGCTGGGTTTTAACACCTCATCAAAGTTGACTCACTTTTGAACAATTCTCGAATCAAAATTCATTGCAGCCACGGACGGCTAATTGCTTTAGGTATTTTTATGAAGATAAAAACTTCCCTGCTTTTACTTTCTGTCCTCTCCACTTCCGTTTCAGCAAGTGCTATTCATTTATCCCCAGAACTAAAGATTGGTTCTTATCATGGCTTTGGAGTACAGGCGGGTATTACTGATGTGGCAAGTTTAGGTGCCGTTTACCTAAGCTACTCTCATATTTGGTATGACAGCGATCGATATGATGAAATGGTTGATGCGTATCGCGTTGGTATCCAGAACATGTTTGGAAGAAACCAAAACCACGGCTTTCAGGCTGAAATTGGTGTAGCAAGCTATGACGGTACAAAAACGCGCTCAGGCGAAGTTGAAGAGAAGACAGCACATGGTTTAAGCATAGGCGGTGCCTACGTGTACCAAGCGACACCAATGCTTGGGCTACGTGCAGGTGTTGATATGAATATCTTTGATCACAATAAAACCTTTGTGCCTTACGACACGACGGTCAATTTCAATCTTGGTGCCATTATTAGCTTTTAAAGGCTCGACCTACTTCAGTGCGTCATCAAGGCTTTGATCGCCTAGGTGACGTACATCTTTACCCTTTACAAAGTAAATAATGTATTCGCAGATATTTTGGCAACGGTCGCCCACTCGCTCAATCGCACGAGCTGACCACATCACCTGTAAAATATTTGGGATGTTCTTAGGATCTTCCATCATATACGTCATTAACTGACGAATAACTGCCTCGTATTCCGCATCCAACTTATCATCAAGTTTGTGAACTTCTGCCGCAGCATCGACATCCATACGAGCAAACGCATCTAATACTTGGTGAAGCATGGTGATTGCCTGGCGACAAAGAGGCTCTAATGAGACATGAAATTTTTGCTCTTTGGTCGAAGGGATCTCGATCGCGCCTTGAGCAATTTTAGAGGCAACATCGCCAATACGTTCTAAGTCGGTAATGGTTTTGATGATCGCCATAATCAAACGCAGATCTTTTGCTGTCGGCTGACGCTTAGCAATAATACGAGTACATGCTTCATCGATTGAAACTTCCATCGCATTCACTTTGTGGTCATCACGAATCACTTTCTTGGCCAGTTCCGCGTCATCTTTATGCAGAGCTTGCATCGCAAAGGACAACTGCTGCTCTACCAATCCACCCATGGTTAATACGTGTGTACGGATAGATTCTAATTCGACATTAAACTGTCCTGAGATGTGGCGACCAAAATGCATGTCAGCTCCTTAAAAGAAATGAATAAAGCCTTTTTGTAGAGTGACTTAGCTCTAGATGACGCCTCTGTAGAGGTTAGCCATATCTACCAGTAATGTAGTCTTCCGTTTGATTTTTCAATGGAGACGTAAAAATTGAGTCCGTATCTGAGTACTCGATCAATTTTCCCATATGAATAAAGGCAGTATGGTCACTCACACGCGCCGCTTGTTGCATGTTATGAGTGACAATAACCACGGTATATTGTGTTTTAAGTTCGTTAATCAACTCTTCAATCGTCAAAGTAGAAATAGGGTCGAGTGCCGAGGTCGGCTCATCTAATAAAAGCACTTCAGGTTCGATAGCAACCGCACGAGCGATAACCAAACGCTGCTGTTGACCACCTGATAAACCAAAGGCGTTCTCATGCAAACGGTCTTTCACTTCATCCCATAACGCAGCTGCACGCAGAGAGCGCTCAACCGCATCATCCAGATCTCGGCTGTTGCTCACGCCTTGTAGCCTCAAACCATAAACCACATTCTCATAGATAGATTTAGGAAAAGGGTTCGGTCGCTGGAATACCATGCCGACACGGCGTCTTAAAGTCGCGACATCCACCTTAGGGTGATACACATTCTTGCCATGAAGCTTCACTTTCCCGGAAACCTTACAGCCTTCAACAAGATCGTTCATGCGATTAATGCAGCGCAGAAGAGTCGACTTACCACACCCTGATGGACCGATAAACGCGGTCACCTGCCCCTTAGGAATCTGCATTGAAATATCATCGAGTGCTTGGCTCTCTTTATAATAAAGATTCAGCCCTTCAATCGAGATAGCGATTTGCTCATCCTTCAGGTTGTGTACATCAAGTGGTGCTTGGTAACCCAAGGTTTCATTAATCGAGAACATCTAATCTTGTCCTAAGGTTCGGTATTTTTCACGCAAGTTATTACGGATATTGATAGCGGTTAAGTTCAACCCAACAATCACCGTAACCAGTAAAAATGAAGTCGCATACACTAAAGGTCGTGCTGCTTCGATATTAGAAGTTTGAAAACCAACATCATAGATATGAAAGCCTAAATGCATGAACTTTCTTTCTAAATGTAGATATGGAAACTGACCATCCACTGGCAAACTTGATGCTAATTTCACTACACCCACCAGCATAAGTGGGGCAACTTCCCCCGCAGCTCTCGCGATTGCCAATATCAAACCGGTGATAATCGCAGGGCTTGCCATCGGTAAAACAATGCGCCAAAGCGTTTCAAATTGAGTAGCCCCAAGCGCCAATGAACCGTGCCTCACGGAGCTAGGAATACGCGTTAAACCCTCTTCCGTAGTTACAATAACGACGGGCAATGTTAATACCGCTAAGGTCAGAGCAGACCATAATAGACCTGGTGTACCAAATGTCGGAGCGGGTAATCGCTCTGCGTAAAACAAGGAATCGATTGAGCCACCGATGGTATACACAAAGAATCCTAAGCCAAATACGCCATACACAATCGACGGTACACCCGCTAAGTTAATCACGGCAATACGAATCAAACGTGTTAGTGCATTGTTTCTTGCATATTCATGAAGATATATCGCAGCAACTACGCCAAGTGGCATCACTACGATCGACATGAGAATAACCAGCAGCACAGTGCCGAAAATGGCAGGAAACACCCCACCTTCAGAGTTTGAGTCTCGTGGGTTCTCTGATAAGAACTTCCAAACTTGTTTGCCCCAATGCCCAACCTTTTCAAGATAAGACATATTATTCGGGTACCAATAATCCAAGATATGACTGAGCGAAATTTCAACCTGCTCTCCTGTCATATCTTCCACCAACAAGCTTTCGACATTGAGCTGTGTTCTAAGATGCTCAAGCTTTACTTCAGCTTCCGCTAACTGGCGATTTAGTTCCAGTTTAGTTTGAGTGTAGGTTTTAAGGTATTCATCGCTCACTGACTCATTGAGTTCAAGCTTACGTTTTTCTAAGCGCAGATTTTCCAATTGCCAACTGATATTGCGGATTTCTTGGTTCACAACACGCGACGTTTCTTTACGTAACGTATCAGCGAACGCCAAGCCTTGTTCGAGCTTTTGGTCTATGTTCGAATCAAAGGTGCCAGAAGCGGTTTTAAAACCCACAGGCTTACCAAAGAAATAACCACCTCGACTTCGTTCAATCACAATCCAATCAAGCGGCGTTGTTGGTTCACGTAAATTGACATCCAGAATGGAAACAAAATCCGCAGGATACAGTTCTCTGTTGGCGACTTTGATACTTAAGCGCTGAATTAGCCCCGTCGACAAATTTTGAGGCGACAAGAGGTCGTGTACTTGAGGAACTTGCTCTATCGGGATGTATTTACGTTCATACAACTGGCCAATCAATACATCTTGCTTTGATACCGTTTCGTCAAGATCGACCACTAACGATAGGTCTTTGGAGTCGACTTGCCATTGATATAAAGGAGCAGGCCAAAAATAGGTTAAGCCCTTCCAGCCAATCAACAACATAAGGCCAAGAACAGAAAGCATACTGATGCTCACCGCCCCGCCCGTAAGCCAGATCCACGGAGATCCCGATTTAACCCAAGATAATAATGACTTCAATTTGTTCATCATGATCGACCTTGCTCTTGACGTGCTGAAACCAAGAAACAGCCAAGTTCGCGAGATACGCTAGCCACGCAACGAAAAGCCATTGAGACACATTGAGGTGAACCTTTAAAACTACAGCGCACGATATTTATCTCTCAGTCTTTGTCTAACCCACTCTGCGACTGAGTTCACCGCGAACGTGAAAATAAACAGCAAGAGTGCCGCTAAGAACAACAAGCGGAAGTGAGAACCACCCACCTCTGATTCTGGTAGTTCGACAGCAATCGTTGCGGATAGCGTCCTCATCCCTTCCAAAATATTCCAATCGAGAATCGGTGTATTACCTGTAGCCATCAAGACAATCATGGTTTCGCCAACCGCTCGCCCTAGCCCCATCATGACCGCTGAAAAGATACCTGGGCTAGCCGTCAATAACACCACATAAATAAGGGTCTGCCACGCCGTCGCACCCAACGCTAATGAGCCATCGGATAAATGTTTAGGCACAGAGAAAATAGCGTCTTCGGCGATAGTAAAAATCGTTGGGATGACAGCAAAACCCATAGCAAAACCAACGACCAGCGCATTGCGTTGGTCAAAGTCGATACCATAACTCGCTAAGAAAGTTCGAATATCACCACCAAACAACAAGGCTTCAATGCTGTTTCCACCAGCAAAGACGGCCACCACAGTAATCACCAATACCGGGATCAATATTAAGGCATGCCAACCGTTAGAGAAACGACTCGTCACCATCTTCGGTAAGCAGAACCAAACAAACCCCGTCAACAATGTACTCAACGGTAATAACACCATTAATGAGAAGACGGCCGTTAAATGCGTTTCAACAATTGGAGCAAACCAAAGCCCGGCCAAGAATCCGATGATCACGGTCGGAAGTGCTTCCATCAGTTCTATCGAAGGCTTCACCACTCTTCGCATGCGTGGAGACATGAAGTATGCGGTGTAAATGGCTCCGAGCACAGCAACCGGCACGGCAAACATCATCGCAAACAGAGCGGCCTTAATGGTACCGAACGTAATGGGTACTAAACTGAATTTCTCTTCAAAGTCATCATTCGCCGAGGTTGATTGCCAAACATATTGTGGCTCAGGGTAGCTTTCGTACCAGACTTTTTGCCAAAGCGATGAGAATGATATTTGCGGGTATTCATTATCGACCTTAGCCACACTGATGGTGCCATCAATCAGCGTCGCCAGATGCAGTTCATTGGCAGACATAGCCGCTAATTGTGGTGATTTATCAAATGCGCGCTCGAACAGCGACAGCTTTTCACTGGTCGTATAGTGGCTTTGTAATGTGCCGTTCTTATAGAAGCTATAAAAACCCTTTCTATAAGTATCGGGCAAAATAAATTGCACTTGTTCAGCAAGTTGGAAGTCTCGAATATGGGTCAGGCTACGCTTTTCATCTTTGAGTACATCGAACCACTGAGAAACCTGTCCATCTTCATGCGTAACCAACAGTGAATAAGCTCCAGACAGTAAATCAATACTTTTCACCGAGTGCTTCGCATCATTCAAGCTAAGATCAATCACTTCACGAACATTGAAGCCGCTATCTGATAGCTTCAAAACCACTAAATCCGATTGAGATCGGAGATATAAGGTTTGGCCATCAGGTGTGACTAACAACTGTTGTTGCAAGCCCAACTTATCCGATAGCCATTGGCTCTTCTGAAAAACATACTGACCCGTAACGTCACTTTGGTACCACTTCACTAAGACTCGTTGGTCACTTAGCTGAGCGGCAACCGTGATACCACGTCCATTCTTAGAGAACGCGAATTTTTCGATTGTCGTCCCATTTGACGATTCATCATTTAAAAATGGTTCAGGGAGATCGATTTGCTCAATTTTAGGATCGGCTTCACTGCCCTTTTGCAGCACAGGCGCACTATACTCAGGATAGAAAAAAGTAAGGTTGCTTGCACTATCGGCAAAGGCAAACCAGTTTTCTGATGGGGTATTTCGAGAGAAGGCAACAGGATTGGCTAAAACATTTCGCTCAAAGTAAGAGTGTGTATTTTGAGACTCTAAATCCCAAAACTGCACCAAGCCAGATTTTTCGATAGTAAATGCATGCTGACCGTATTCATCAACAGATAAGGCGATAGGCTTTTCTACAGCAACGGTCTTTACGGCTTGGCCTGTCTCTAAACCAGTATCAGAAAACACCGGTAAAATGACCATCGCCAAGTAAACAAAGATCAATACCAGAGCAGCTAGAACACTGACGGCACCACATGTCACTGAAAAACGGACGAGACGATCTTTCAACCATCTTTTTTTGTCACGCTCTTTCAATGAAAATTGGGCTGAAGCCATCTGTTTATCTACCTTTTTTTAGCTACTGACATAATATGTACGTTAGATGACAATTATATTACAAGTTACGTTAAACAACTGAAACTAATAACAAGTTTGTTGACCATATTTCTTAAAGTAAGATCATAGATTTTGTGAATTTTGTCATTCTAAATTAAAGTAATCAGCTCTATAGCCAGCACTCAAGGATTATCATCTCGATGGAAAAAGACTATGTCACAAAAGAACTTAGCTGGTTATCCTTCAACGAAAGAGTGCTCCAAGAAGCAGCCGACAAGTCAGTTCCCTTAATCGAAAGAGTTCGTTTTTTAGGTATTTACTCAAAAAACCTCGATGAGTTTTACAAGGTCCGATTTGCTGACGTGAAACGAAAGATCTTACTTCAAGATCCTCAATTACCTGCCAACTCGCAGAAAACCTTACTCACTCAAATGCAGAGCAAAGCAAGTAAGCTCGATGCTCGATTCCACGAGTTGTATAACGACCTATTGTTGGAACTGGCGCGCAATCGTATTTTTTTGGTCAACGAACAGCAAATCAGCGAAGAGCAAAGTGAGTGGATCAAAAAGTACTTTAAGAAAAAAGTGCTGCCACATTTAACTCCGTTTCTCTTGAACGAAGATAGCCAGTTGCTCAATATTATCAAAGACGAGCAAAGTTACTTAGCCATCGACATTGAGCGAGAGACATCTTCTCAATATGTCTTACTCGAAATCCCATCAGAAGCCCTCCCTCGGTTTGTTAAGTTACCAGACACTTCTGGTTCACAGCGTACAACTATGATCTTGTTAGATAATATAGTTCGATTTTGTTTAGATGACTTGCTTAAAGGATTCTTTGAGTATGATTCATTACGTTGTTTTGCGATAAAAATGACGCGTGATGCCGATTATGATCTTCAAGAGAACAATGAAAGTAACCTATTAGAATCGATGTCTTTAGGTTTAGAACAGCGCTTAACGGCACTACCGATACGCCTTATCTATGAGTCAGAAATGCCAGCTGAAATGCTCAATTTCTTGCAAGTCAGACTTAAGCTGTCTGACTATGACAGTGTCATTGCGGGTGGTCGCTATCATAACTTCAAGCATTTCTGCGAATTTCCAAGCCTTAATAGGCGTGATTTAGTTAATCGCCCACTTCCCGCGATTAAGTGTGCGCATTTCAGCCACTACCCAAACTATTTCGAAGCGATCAAAGCTCGTGACATCTTGTTGCATTACCCTTATCACACCTTTAATCACATCACTGAACTCGTGAGGCAAGCCTCCTTTGACCCGAAGGTAACCTCCATAAAAATAAACGTTTACCGTGTTGCAGAAGGCTCAAAGCTCCTTAGCTCGATCATAGATGCTGCACACAATGGTAAGAAAGTAACTGTCGTCGTTGAGCTGCAAGCCCGCTTTGATGAACAAGCCAATATTCAGTGGACCAAGAAACTTCAAGAAGCCGGTATAAAAGTCATCCATGGCATCCCAAGTTTGAAAATTCACTCTAAGCTTCTGCTCATTAAACGGAAAGAAGGCAAGCATACGGCGCATTACGCTCATATTGGCACCGGTAACTTTCATGAAGTAACAGCGCGCGTGTATACCGATTTTTCTCTGCTCACTGCGAATGAAGATTTGACCCAAGAGGTGAGACAAGTCTTTAAGTATATTGAAAACCCTTATCAAAAATCACAGTTCAAACAACTGATTGTGTCACCAAAGAATACAAGAAAACGCCTGTATCAGTTGATAGATAATGAAATACAAAACGCGATAGAGAGCAAGCCTGCAAGCATCACTCTAAAACTCAACAATTTGGTCGACCGAGAGATCATTGAGAAGCTCTATCAGGCCAGCCAAGCCAATGTAAAAGTGAGAATGGTCATTCGTGGTATGTGCTCTCTCGTACCGGGAGTCTCCAACATCAGTGAGCAGATTGAGATTGTTAGTGTGGTCGATCGTTTTCTCGAACACCCAAGAGTGATGATCTTTGGTAACGCTGGAAAGCCGAAAGTCTATATATCTTCAGCTGACTGGATGACGCGAAACTTCGATCATCGGATCGAAGTCGCCACTCCAATTTTAGATCCAAATATCAAGCAAACCATTATCGATATCACCGAATTTCATTTCGATGACAGCAACAAAGCTCGAGTGCTAGACCAAGCGATGAGCAACCCTTACATAGAAGCACCAGCAAACCAACTCGAATACCCGACGTCACAACTCTCCACTTACCACTATATTAAACGTATGGAGAAACTTGCTCGCAAGAAGTACAAACAAGAGAAGAAATCATGCCGCTAATTGATAACAAACATTCTCGATGTATTGCCGCTATCGATTTAGGTTCGAACAGCTTTCATATGGTGGTTGCACGAGTATTCGATCAACACCTGCAATTAGTCAGCAGACATAAACAGAAAGTGAGATTAGGCGATGGGTTGGATGAGCATAACTTCTTATCCGAAAGCGCTATCGAGCGAGGTTTAGAGTGCCTCAAGGTATTCGCAGAACGACTAGCGGATTTTGAACTTGATGATGTCAGAGTCGTCGCGACTCATACCCTAAGAAAGGCTAAAAATACCAAAGACTTCTTAGAGCAAGCTAAACCATGGTTTCCTTTTCCAATAGAAATCATCTCAGGTCAAGAAGAAGCTCGAATCATCTATAACGGCGTAGAGCACACTCAAGCCGCTTCCGAATCCAAATTAGTTATTGATATCGGTGGAGGGAGTACTGAATTAGTCGCAGGGCAAGGCTTTACACCCCAAATAATGCGTAGCTTACCGATGGGATGCGTCAGTTTTACTCAGCGCTTCTTTGCCGATGGAGGGCTGACATCACAGCACTTCTCCGATGCTTATGTCTCAGCTACTCGCCTGTTGATGCCATTAATTGAAGAATACAAACAAATCTCTTGGGAAGTTGCCTTTGGCTCATCAGGTACCGCCAAATCAATAAAAGAGGTACTCATTGGCTTAGGGTTCACCGATGGTCTCATTACGCCGCAACGCCTATCCTATTTGAAGAACCACTTATGTGAATTTCCATCTTCTAAGGGATTAGACCTTTCAGGTTTAAGCGATGAAAGAAAGCCGGTGTTTGCCGCTGGCGTCACGATTCTTTCAGCAGCTATGGATATGCTAAACATCAATGAATTGCATTTCTCCGATAGTGCCTTAAGAGAAGGGGTGCTTTATGACATGGAAGATCGGTTTAAAGATATTGATGTTCGAACAAGAACCGCCGAAACACTTGTCTCTCGATACCATGTTGACGTAGTTCATGGCCAGAAAGTCAAAGCACTCGCCCTTTCATTACTGAAACAAGCGCAACCTCAGGTGAGTACTGCGGTAAATAATGAACTTTATGATCTGATTGGATGGGCTGCATTGCTTCATGAAGTGGGACAAAGCATCGCATTCCAAGGCTATCACCGCCATTCAGCTTATCTGCTTAAACATACGACTATGCCCGGTTTCAATACTGAGCAGCAGCGTCTGATCTCAACATTAGTTCGCTATCAAAGAAAAGCGATTAAGCTTAGTGACTTACCGGATCTCTCGCTATTCAATACAGGGCAGATAGCGTTGTTAATTCGAATACTGAGGATAGCAATCCTGCTCAATCGACAGCGAAACCAATCGCCAATACCGAATGTAAAATTAACCATTGAGCAAGATGAGAATTGGTGTTTAGAAGGAGATACCATCGACTGGTTAGCTGAAAATCAACTGCTTGATTATGAGCTCAAAGAAGAACAACGACGCTGGCAAGATGCTGGATGGTCGTTGAAGCTTGAATGATGCGCCAACAAAATAAAAACAGCCTGCGGCTAGCAAGCTGTTCATACGTTAGGTTTCTACGTTAACTTTCTACGTTCATAGTACCTAAATCAGAGTCCGATTTTTGCCAATTCTTGCTCTGCGAACTCTGACGGTATCGCTAAATAGCCATCTTTCTCTACCAGTTCTTGCCCTTGCTTTGAGAACACAAAAGTGAGGAACTCTCTTTCAACAGGAGAAAGTGGTTTATCTGGGTGCTTATTCACGTACACATAAAGAAAGCGAGATAGAGGGTAATCACCGCTCAAGATATTCGATCGAGTCGGCTCTACATAGTCAGAACCATGCTCTGCGATAGGAATTAACTTAACACCGGCTACTCGATAACCAATACCTGAGTACCCTATCCCGCTGATTGATGAAGCAACCGACTGTACAACCGATGCAGAACCTGGCTGCTCATTAACTCGGTTCTTGAAGTCACCGCCGCATAATGCGTTTTGTTTGAAATAGCCGTAGGTTCCCGAAACGGAATTACGACCAAACAGTTGGAATCGATGTTTCGCCCACGGTTGGTCAATGCCCAAATCTTGCCAATTATTTAGCGGCTTAGTCGCTCCGCAACGCAATGTCTCTGAGAATATACTGTCAATCTGGTGAAAGTTGAGCCCTTCAATAGGGTTATCACGATGCACAAAAAGTCCAATCGCATCGATAGCGACTCTCAGTGCTGTCGGCTTATAGCCATGCTCTCTTTCAAACGCTTCGACTTCTCGTAGGCGCATTGGACGACTCATTGGTCCAAGGTGAGCAGTGCCTTCCGTTAACGCAGGAGGGGCAGTAGAAGAACCAGAAGCTTGAACTTGAGCGTTCACATTCGGGTAGTAAGACTTGAACTCTTCCATCCATAATGTCGTCATACCCGCTAAGGTATCCGAACCAACAGACAATAGGCTCCCTGAAATACCCGGAACTTTAGCGTAATCAGGAAGTGAGTCGACACCCTGTTCGGCATGAACTGGGTTAACCAAAGCAAATGTTAACAATAAGCTGACGGGTAAACGCATCCTGCGAGTCAAACAACTCATGATACTGTCAATCGATTAGGTAGCGTGAAATGGAATCGGCTACCAACGCCAACTTCACTTTGAATTTCTAAATGTGAGTCATGATGGCTAAGCGCATGCTTCACAATCGCTAACCCAAGACCACTACCACCAGTATCGCGTGAACGCGCTTTATCAACACGGTAAAAACGCTCTGTGAGTCGATGTAAGTGCTGTGGTTCAATACCGTCTCCGGTGTCTGAGACATCCAAACACGCGCCTTGACTGGTTTGGTACCAACGCACCTTAACCGTTGCGCCCGGTGGTGTGTATTTGACTGCGTTATACACCAGATTCGATATCGCACTTCTCAGCTGATCTTCATCAGCTAAAACTCGTAGGCTCTTATCAATATCAAATTCAAGCTTATGTTCTCGATCACCACTTAAGCTTGCGGCTTCTTTTTCAAGAACCTCAAGCATAGCCGGAACATTCACCACTTCATCGAGCTCATGCATCGGTGCAGCTTCGATTTTTGAAAGTGTTAAAAGCTGATTCACTAGGCTGTTCATGCGATTCAACTGCTCGGTCATCACACCATGAGCCTTAGGCCACATAGGCCCAACGACCATGTCTGGATCTTCCGTCATTTCAAGATAGCCCTGAAGTACGGTCATTGGAGTTCGTAGCTCGTGAGAAACGTTAGCGAAAAAGTTACGACGCATGCCTTCTAGCTGTTTTAGCTGAGTAACATCACGTACTACCATGAGGTGTTCGCCCTCGGTATACGGCACGATACGCAGCTCGAGCATGCGCTCCACATTAAGTGGCGACGGCATCTCTAACGGCTCTGAGAAATCTTGTTTATTAAGGTACTTGATGAAGTCCGGCGTGCGGATCAAGTTGGAGATAGGTTGCCCAGAATCGTCTGGCCAGCGAAAGCCCAGTAAATATTGAGCAAGCTTGTTACACCAAACGATGTTTCCTTCACCACGAAACACCACAACGGCATCGGGTAAGGATTCAGCACCATTTCTGAAACGGCGGATCAGGTTAGTCAGTTCTTTTCTTTTACGACGCTGTCTCTGCTGCATACGATAAATACCGTTGAACAGAGATTCCCAGTTTCCAGAACCTGATGGTGGTGTTAAACGCTTTTCATCCCATAACCAAGCGGACAAACGCATTTGATAATGTAGATGCCAGCCGAGCTGCAATACCGTAGCAGCCAGCAATAACCAAGGTAAGTAGCCGAATATCCAACCGACTAAAACCCAAGGTGCGTAAAAAAAAGCCAGCTCCCAAGCCAGCTTTTTCCAGGTTAACTTTTCAACCATTCAGGACTCCGTAAACTGGGTAGCGAAGCCACATTAAGCCTTTGTAGAAAAACGGTAGCCCGCGCCGCGAACCGTTTGGATTAGCTTATCGTGACCTGCAGATTCAAGTGCTTTACGCAGGCGTCGAATATGTACATCAACAGTGCGATCTTCAACGTAAACGTTGGTACCCCAAACGTTGTTCAGTAGTTGCTCTCGACTGTACACACGCTCTTGGTGAGTCATAAAGAAATGCAGCATTTTGAACTCTGTTGGTCCCATATCAACTGGACCTTCGCTTGCGGTAACACGATGAGATACTGGGTCTAGCTTAAGACCTTGTACATCAATCACATCTTCTAGTGCAGTAGGCGTTACACGGCGGATAACCGCTTTCAGGCGAGCAACAAGCTCTTTTGGTGAAAATGGCTTGGTGATGTAATCATCAGCGCCCACTTCTAAACCACGCACCTTATCTTCTTCTTCGCCACGAGCCGTCAGCATCACCACTGGGATGTTGCGAGTTAACTCTTCACGCTTCATGTGCTTGATAAAGTTTATCCCGCTACCACCAGGTAGCATCCAATCTAGTAATACTAGATCTGGGAAAGGTTCACATAGCTTGTTTACCGCTGTATCGTAATCTTCAGCCTCTACTGCTTGGTAGCCTTTTTGTTCAAGTACAAAACACAGCATCTCACGAATAGGTGCTTCATCTTCAACGACCAGAATCCTTCTCGACATAATTGAATAGCCTTAGTATTTAATCAACGCATTGCATTATCTGGTTTAATTATGACACTTTTGTGACCTTTGAAAACAAATTTTCATATAACTGTCTCAAACATTTCACTTTTAATTTTTATTGCAGGTATAAGACAAATGGATCGAAATCTCCTATGATGAGCGTCTTCAGATAAAGGTATGAGAAATATTTATGTGGTTTAAGAATTGCCTCGTCTATCGCTTTAATCGTGATATAGACTTCAACGCAGATCAGCTAGAGAAACAACTTGAAGAGTTCCGTTTTACCCCTTGTGGTAGCCAAGACAAACAGAAGTTTGGTTGGGTAAATGCGATGGGTAGACACGGCGATATGATGACGCACGTATCAGAAAACCGCATTCTCATCTGTGCAAAGAAAGAAGAGAAAATGCTTCCTGCTTCTGTGATCAAAGATTCATTGAATGCAAAAGTAGAAACGCTTGAGGCAGAGTCTGGTACTCCTCTAAAAAAGAAAGAGAAAGACAGCCTAAAAGAAGACATCATTATCGATCTTCTTCCTCGTGCTTTCAGCCGCAGTAACTTCACTTACGCCCTGGTCATGCCGAAAGAAGGCTTTATTGTGGTTGATGCTAGCAGCTACAAAAAAGCTGAAGATGTATTGGCATTACTACGTAAAACTATGGGTAGCCTGCCAGTAGTGCCTGCTATTCCAGAGCAAGCGATTGAAACGACCCTGACAGAGTGGGTAAAATCAGGTGATACGCCTCAAGGTATCACTATGCTTGATGAAGCAGAGCTAAAGTCTATTCAAGAAGACGGCGGCATTGTTCGAGTTAAGAAACAAGAACTAGAAGCTGATGAGATTAAAAACCACATTGAAGCCAACAAAGTTGTGACTAAGCTTCTGATCAACTGGCAAGATCGCATAGAGTTCATTCTTGCAGAAGATGGCAGCATCAAACGCCTTAAATTCAGTGATGAACTAAAAGACGAAAACGACGACATTCCTCGCGAAGATCAAGCTGCGCGTTTTGATGCAGACTTCTCTCTACTTTGTGGTGAGTTCAGTGTTTTCCTTCCAAACCTATTTGAATCATTAGGCGGGTTAACTCAACCTAACGCTTAATTGTTCCGATTTAGAGCTCAGGTGTCGACGAGATCTGAGCTTGTTTTCTTCTCCACCCCGCTTATCAACACCTAACAACACTCTTCGCAATACCATTGTTATCTTTAGGGCTATCAACCAAACTCATTTTAGCGTAAAATTTGCGCCCCTTTGATATCACTTGGTGGTATCAACCTGACTTGAGATCAGATTAGAGAACGAAGCAATGACGACACAAAAACCATTTGTACCTGAACTATTATCACCGGCAGGAAGCCTTAAAAACATGCGTTACGCATTCGCCTACGGCGCAGATGCAGTTTACGCTGGCCAGCCACGTTACAGCCTTCGTGTTCGTAACAACGAGTTCAATCACGAAAACCTACAAATCGGTATCGATGAAGCTCATGCTCAAGGCAAAAAGTTATATGTTGTATGTAACATTCAGCCACACAACTCTAAATTAAAAACATTCATTCGCGACCTTAAGCCAGTTGTTGAGATGGGCCCTGATGCTCTTATCATGTCAGATCCTGGTCTTATCATGATGGTACGTGAATCATTCCCTGAAATGCCGATCCACCTTTCAGTTCAAGCAAACGCTGTAAACTGGGCGACTGTAAAATTCTGGTCTACCCAAGGTGTTGAACGTGTAATTCTGTCTCGTGAACTATCACTTGAAGAGATCGAAGAGATTCGCGAGCACTGCCCAGAAACAGAGCTAGAAATCTTTGTTCACGGTGCTCTATGCATGGCTTATTCTGGTCGTTGCCTACTTTCAGGTTATATGAATAAACGTGACCCGAACCAAGGTACTTGCACTAACGCTTGCCGTTGGGAATACAAAACAGAAGCTGCGAAAGAAGACGAAAACGGTCAAATAGTTGAAGCTAATCCAACTGGTGTCGCTATTCAAGAAGTAGAAGCGCAAGAAGTTGAAGTTCAAAATGAACGTCCAGATAACACGCTAGGCCTTGGTAAACCAACTGACGAAGTCGTGTTGCTTTCTGAGTCACACAAGCCAGAAGAGAAAATGGCAGCGTTTGAAGATGAGCATGGTACTTACATCATGAACTCAAAAGATCTTCGCGCAATCCAACACGTTGAGCGTTTAACTAAGATGGGCGTTCACTCTCTGAAAATCGAAGGTCGTACTAAGTCTTTCTACTACTGTGCACGTACAGCACAGGTTTACCGTAAAGCTATCGACGATGCTGTTGCAGGCAAACCATTTGATGAGAGCCTAATGGGTACGCTAGAGAGCCTAGCTCACCGTGGCTACACTGAAGGTTTCTTGCGTCGTCACACTCACGACACATACCAAAACTACGAGTACGGTTACTCAATCTCAGATACTCAACAATTCGTAGGCGAATTCACTGGCAACCGCCGTGGTGACTTAGCGGAAGTCGAAGTGAAGAACAAGTTCCTAGTTGGCGATAGCTTAGAAATGATGACACCAAAAGGTAACATCGTTTTCAAATTAGAAGTTATGGAGAACCGTAAATCTCAGCCAGTAGATGACGCAAAAGGTAACGGTCACTTTGTATTTATTCCAGTACCGGCTGATCTTGACCTAGAATTTGGTTTGTTAATGCGTAACTTGAGCGCAGGCCAAGATACACGTAACGCTTCAGGTAAATAACTTTACCTAGAAACTCTACTGAGAAGAAAGCAATGGCTCTGTTAATAACTGACAAGTGCATAAACTGCGATATGTGTGACCCAGAATGCCCAAATGGCGCAATCACGATGGGTGACAGTATCTTCGAAATCGATCCTGATTTATGTACTGAGTGTAAAGGTCACTATGAGAAGCCAACATGTCAGTCAGTGTGCCCTATTACAAAGTGCATAATCACTGACCCAAACCATATTGAAACTGACGACGAATTATTAGAAAAGTTTGTCATCATTCAAGGCTTGACCTAAAAGAAAAAAGGTTCAACTTAATCATCAAGTTGAACCTTTTTTTTAACCCGATTTTTCAATGGGGTATATGTTGCAGAACATCTCTTTCTCAAATTGATATTCGAGTTGTTCTCGCCAGTTTTTAGCTTGAGATACCGGTACCAAATAAAAGTGCTCCCGACTGGTATCAGTGACAAACGCCAATCCATGCTGCATCAGTTCATAATGAACATCATTCACAAAGCTAGGGTCTAATCGCTGTCGACCTGTTAGGTGGTTTATATCTTCTCTAGAAATTGAAATACCGACATTTTCACTACTGAATCTATGTCTTAACCATTTAGAGAATTCCCTCGCGCAAATCATAGTCATTGTCTTATCCTTGGAATTTTTATAGACGGGTATCAGACTCTGATTTTCATATACTTCACATAAGCCGCATCTTTCACCCAAGAAACACGCCATCCCTGACTAAGCATTATCAAATTCATCGTTATTTTTGCTCTTGTCGTTATTCGTTTGTTTTGATATCAAACGATGTTCTTAATTACGTGTTTATAAACTCTAGACAAAAGTGTGACATTTCTCCAGTTTTAGAATCGCGAAAACCAGTGGCATTACCACTGTAAAACACCTCGATAAATACATTACCTATTCGATATCAAGGCCAAACACTGACTCGGCATCACTTTAACTTTCTTTTTTTTCTTAGTTTTAGCCACTTTTTTAGGTGGAGGAACTGGAATGGTCTGCGGAGCCCAACTTGCAAGTTCATCGCCACAACCATCACCTTTAGGCGGATTTGCTTGAGCGATACAGTTAGAGCTGCCTTCAGGGCATTTTAAACGAACATGAAAATGGGAATGATGCCCCCACCAAGGTCTGATTTTGCCTAACCAGGTTCTATCATTGGCATCAGGATCTTCTTGTTCACAAAGAGCTTGTTTAATCACTGGATGGACAAAAATACGCACCACTTTTTCATCTTTCGCGGCATAGCGAATAACTTGAAAATGGTCACCGGTCCAATTTGATTTACGCAGTTTGTAATTGGTAAGGTCGACAACGCTTATTGGCTTAGGAACAGCGAGCTCATTTTCGGAAAGTCTCTCATCAGTGAGCCTTAACCATATATCAATATCCAAGCCAGTCTGGTGGCTTGAATGACCAGATGAGAAGCGTCCCCCTCGAGGTAACGAAATATCGCCAACTAATAAGTTGGTGTTGAGTTGTTCACTTGCAATTACACCTAACCTTTCAATAAACTGAATGGCCTCGGTATGGCCATAGTAGCGCTCTCTCTGAGGACGAATTACTTGGTAACCTTGACCGTCAATTGGCAAAGCCTGTGCACCGTCTAGACAGCCATTAGCGTAACTACCGATAGATGAGGTTGAATTTCTTGTCGGGCTCTTTTCTTTTTCCCATGGGGTTGCCGATACGTAAAACGAACAAAAGATAAGAGCTGACGTACAAAATAACCTCATAACAATTCCAAATAAATGATCTCTATTTTCATACTAGTCGTCATTAGGAAATAGGTGCATATCGAGGATGATATTTTGAAGATAAAGAGGGATTTTTATTTGGATAGGAGATTAATGTCCAAATAATAGAAAGTAAAAAGGCTCGAGCATTTCTGCCGGGACGCGCAGTCTAGAGCCTTAAATATGACAGGGGTGGACTGAGCCAGCACTCCGGAGATTAGACCGGGCTGGCTATCTAGCTCACAACATTACTTCGTAGAAGCAACAGATGCAAAAAAGCCTCAGCATTTCTGCTGAGGCTTCGTATATGGCAGGGGTGGAGAGATTCGAACTCCCAACACGCGGATTTGGAATTCTACAAAACCAACTATAAAAACAGCATGTTAGAGTAATTAAAAAATCAAACGACTAGTATTTCCGTCTATTTCAGTATTTTATATAAAACGGCACTTCCATCCCTTTAGCTCAAGTGAGTCAACTAAATAAATTTTTTGCCATTTCAGAATCAGCTCAAGAACAAAAACTCAACTAGTTTAATGAAGAGCCACTAGTGACAACGAATAAATGTTGGCAAATTTTATACCATTCAGTTATTTGAAGTAGATCATTGAAACAAACAGAGTACGACTAAACTTGTTGAATATAAGTACGGTCTATCTTAGTATGCACGCCATATAAATATAAATAATTCTTGTTAATGGCTAGGTATTATGAGCGACAAAAACTGGGATGCTGATTATCCGACACATCTTACTATTCCACCAGAAAATGCAATAGAAATTGACGCATTTCTTTTTAGGTTGGTACATAAAAGTAATCCCGATGCACTAGATTTCCTAGCTAGCTTTAAAGATCCTAGTCAAAAACATCTATCAAAAAAACCATTCTTTAGAAATAACCCTGGCTTTTACGCGACCTCGTTTTTTGATACACGTGCTAGTATTGAAGAACTAGTAGAAGAAAGCCCAGAACGTTTCAAAGGGCAAATGATCGCGGAAGGTAAAGTAAAACCAGAACATGGAAAAGGTAAATCATCAAAGAAAAGTAGTCATGTATCTATCTGGTTTTACGATGGAGTCTATCCTAAAGGGTTTAAGGTAATATGAGTACTAAAAGTGACTTGCTTTTCTTAAAAAGTAATAGATGTGGTTCATTATACTACCATAATGTATATAGTTATTATGATGGTCCAATAATTTTCACAGCCTTGAATGAGTACGACCAATTATTTTTCTGCTATAGCTTAGGAACTGATGACGCATCGGATCGATGGCTAGTTGTTCCTACATCTCAAGACAAGATAAATAGCCTTGAACAGAAAGATATACCTATCATCAAAATGATTAAACCATCAGCTCTGGCGAAAGTTCTTCTAGTTAAAATAGACCTTGATAACTTTGAAGTTTCAGAAGAATTTGTTGTAGCGAAAAAGCTTCCCTACAAACTCCCAAAAGAAACTGTATTTATTAGAGAAAACATTAATTATGACGGAAAACGAAGACATTCACATCGTATAAGAATTGCTAAAAATAATTCAAAACATGATATCGTCTCGGAGACCCTTAATAAGGTTTCAGAAGTATTTGGAGAGTTCTGTCGCCATTACCTGAACAAACATGATATCTCCGTCTCTTTCTACCCTCGGGATGCAGTGAAAGGCTCTTTCGTTTATAGAGTAAAAACAACCACAAAAGATTCTGAATCATTCGAAACTAAAGGTTATGAGCTTTTATCAAAAATTTCATCCCATCAAGATTTTCTGGATAGTTTAGAACAACAAGAAATAGATTTAAGATTAGTTCGAAAACTATTTGATTTAATTGGAACTAATAATATTGAAATTCAATTTATTGATGAAAGTTCTACGCAAACTATTTTGGACTTAAGCCCGAGCTATGTTGATGGACTTCTTCCAGCCATAGATGAAAAATTAGGGTCTTATCTTGATAGTACTATGGTTCCACAAGCTGACAATTTAAGTAGAATCAAACTCTATCTAAATATTGTTAGTAGCGGACGAGTTGTTACTGCGGATGAATTAGATGTCGACCCTAGACAAGTTAGTTACTACCGAGACGCATGTAAAACGCTATCATTAATTCATGAATATTCTTCTCTGACTCCTTTAGGGTTAAAAGTTGCAGAGTCTAAGGATGAAAATGAGTGGCTCAAAATAATCCAAAGACAATTTGAAGAATCTGATTGTGGTTATCTTTGGATGTTGGATCAACAAGTCAAGTCAACACTCAATATAGATGAAAACACTGCAGCCCAATTCCTCATTGAGAACTGTAACGGCTTAAGTGAGAGTACGAGCCGACGTAGAGCTCAGACATTAAAATCTTGGGTAATTAAATTCAAAACTATTGACGTGTAGCAATTATCCTTGATTTAGTCAGCTCAACCGCTTCGCTGTTTAAATCATTGCCTCGGAAAATGCGATTGTGCAGTTCCGAGGCCTGCCCTACAAAACCAGCTCCACAAAACGGGTCAATAACTAATTCATTTTCTGAAGTACTTTGAAGTATTAACGTCTCTGCAAGCTTGACTGGTTTTTCCGTTGGATACCCTCGCCAAACTCTTTTTTCTGTTAATACATCTGGAATAGAAAGATCATTTAATTTCCGTTTACCCTTTTCAAAAAATAAAATAAATTCATACCTAGCTCGATAATGGTAGCCCATGCCAATTGCCACCTTATCCCAGACTATTGGTTTCCAAAATTTAAATCCAGCCTTCTCCGCAATAGGTTTAACAATAAACATCGTCTCTTGATCACAGAACAAATAAAAATGACTATTCTTTTTCAATATTCGATAAACTTCCTCAAGTAGCTCTTCAAATCGACTATTAGGAAAAATACTAAACCATTTATTACTCGAGGATTTACTATTTTTTAGACGTGTGGTGGTACCGATTTTTCGATGCTTTTCAAGTGACTCATATGGAGGATCTGTGATAACTAAATTCACAGAGTTACTGGGAATAGTTCTCAACCAACTAATAGCATCCAAGTTTGAAATATCTGGTTCATTTTTAAGGAGAGTTGCATTACTGTCACTAGACATATTTATTCCACTATATTTATTTATACGGTCAAGTATGACACTTGATTAACATAAAATCACTACGTGATTAAGGCTGAAAGAATTGAAAGTTGACGTTTCTCAATGATCTTTCTCTACTTTAAATTAACCAACGTTCTCACTTAGTATTTCTATTTTGATGTTGATTTAAAGGGTTCAGAATTAATGTCTCTTCTAAGTGTTCAGGAGCCAAATGTGCATAACGCATAGTTGTCGTAATTTCACTATGGCCAAGTACATCTCTTAGCTTCACAATATTGCCGCCGTTCATCACATAATGGCTCGCAAAGGTATGACGTAGAACGTGAGTCATTTGTCCTTTAGGTAAGTCAAGATTTGCTTCTGAAACCGCCTTTCGAAAGGTCGACAGGCTCTTCAAAAACATTATCTCGTCACTGATAGGCTCAAGAGTAGTGAGCTCTTCATAAAGCGTTTGATTGATTGGCACCGTACGATTCTTGGATGATTTGGTATTCAAAAACGTGATCTGATTGTTTTTGATTTGTGAAGGCTTTAAACTTTCCGCCTCCCCCCACCGAGCACCCGTGGCTAAACAAATCTTCACGATAAAGCTCAAAGACTGGTTGCTGAACGTTTGACAGGATTCCAATAGCCTTGCGATCTCATCATGAGCCAAATACCTCAACTCTTTTTCACGCTCTTTGAATTGACGAATTTGAGTGAGCGGATTATCGAACTCAATCACCCCTAACCGACTTAATTCATTGAACATTGCTCTGAGATAGGCATGCTCTCGGTTGATCGTGGTCGTTGTCACTTCAATACTTCGCAGCTCTCGATAATGCGCAAAATCTTTACTGGTGAAATCGCTCGCAATGGGGTTCCCTAAACGCTCTGATATTCGATAAAGACTCTTTCTCAGTCGAATGTGATCGCGTAGCGTCTTACCATGCATTCGATACCAAAGCGTGATCAATTCATCCAGCGTTCGAAAGTCTTTCCCTGCACATTCCCGCTCAAGTTTTAAGGCCAACCGCTTATCAAGTTGCATGGCCTTTCGCTCACTCTCAAACACCTGATTAGGGGCCAGACTTGAATAATAATTCGCATTCTTCTTTAAAATCATTCTTCCCCCATCGATAGTATTTAAGCAAGCAAACCGTTAAGCAAGTTTCTTGTCGTTGGTTACTTTTTCGACAATGCCGAGCTCTAATAGGATAGAAAAGTCGGGACTAATTTGACCCGACTCAGGAAGAGTTTCATTAGTAACTAACCAATAGGCGTACTTTTTGAAGTGCTCATTCTCCGTGATCTTAATCAAATTTTCACTTTTTAATTCCTTTCGCGACTGTTCACAATTTCTCAGGGTACCTATTGAAATATCAATAAGTTGTGCCATTTCCCCCTGTGTTAACTGTTCTGCAATACGAATCGCTTTGATCTTTTTTCCTAATTCCACTCTTGATCTCCATACGCCCTTAGGCGTACATTACAACTACGCCCTTAGGCGTAGCTTTAAAATTAGCTTCATCATATTTCCGTGTATTTCACGAAAATCATCAAACCTACGAGGATATCACATGCCAATGTTGCCCGCGTTATTCATGTCTGTGCCTTTATTTGCACGTTCTCACGGAATGAGTGAAAAACAGGTACTCAATCGTCTTGATAATGCTGATTTACCCGAAGTGGAAAAAGAACTCGATGCAGGGAAGCGGTATGTCGACCTCGTCGAACTCGCGGCTCGTATGGAAGCAGGACAATTTAAACTGTCGATCTTGAGGAAGAAATCATGACCCCTCTTGTCCAAATCTTCTCAAACCAAAAATGCCTACCGGTGGAAATCGTGCCAGCCAATGAGCACTCCTCGAATTTCTCGCGTGCCGTGTCAGAGATGGAAGACCGAGCCGGTCACCCTGCATCGTTCATGGCCACCAATCTTGCCATCATCCCGCTTGAGGGTGATTTGCGCATAGTCGTACAAGGATAAGCCCATGACTCACGCCGACGTCACTCAACACCTTTACCGTTTTTGGGTGGAGGCGTATCACCAAGATATGCACTGCCTAAAAGAGAGCGCCCCTTCAAGCTTGGTGACTCAAGCGCAGTCTGAGCTCATTCATGAATCGATTCTTGAGCGTTTACATGAAGTGCGCGTTTACGCCGAAACCAGCGGCGAACACCGCTTAGCACAATCCATTGATGACGCTTGCACAAAAATGTACTTGTTCAACGAAGCACCCAGCAAGGAGTTAGCCCAATGAAAGTCCAAACCGAAAACAACCTTGTCTATGACAGCAATCACCCAAAATGCCAGCTCCACTTTGCCCGAACCCACGGGCGCGGATTTGCGTTCATTCAATGCCTCGATACTGGATTAGACGGCAAAGCGGAAAGGGTTAAGCGTTACTGGGGATTCTATGCCGACTCTCTTGATGAAAAAAAGAATGAAGCGGATGTTTATCGCATCATGAATTCAGGCAGTCCATGGCCTGACTTACCATCTTGCCATCATCCCGCTTAAAGGTGATTTGCGCATTGTTGTGCAGGGGGAGTCATGGAAACACAAATTTACTCTATCAATATCGACGTTAACACCTACGAAGAAGCTAAAGAGCTTTTTGATTACGCTACACGAAGAGTCAAGCCAAAAGTTAACGCTTGCTTGTCTCTTGAAAAGCAAGCAAATCAAAGCTTTTGGGTGCATGTTCGCAATCAATCGCTTGAAGCCATGAATGTACTAAAGCACTTAGAAAAATAAGTATGAGTGACGTTAATTACAAAGAGGCAGTATCTATCGCAGAGCTGCCTATCACCGACCCCATACACAAGCCCTGCCCCGACATGGAAGGGCTCAAAGACTTTGACCCAGAAAAAACCGAGAGAGCGTGTTTCTTAATATCGAAGCTAAGAGAAAAGCACGGCATTAAAAAGCGCGTTAAACCGACGCCTAAACCCTTGAATTACAACTGCACCGAACGAGGTTGTATCGAGCCTTGGGGAACAGTGAGTAAAGGAAAAACTTAAGGTTGGACTATGAGTACCTACAAACGATTCCATCAACCCAACATCAATCTGTCGTTAAGTCAGTATGTCTCCAATCTCACGGCGCACCTGCCGGTGATGATGCGTCAAGATCTGGAACTTAAACTAGGTCTACGTAAAAAGCGCAGCAATCCGACCGACCGTAATCTCGCCTTATTCATCACCGAACGCGTGAGCTTTGTGGATAAGGTCGCTCACCACTTTACCCAAAAGTTTCCGTTTGGTTTCGTCAACCATGAGCCCAAACCGCTCGAACTGACGCACGACATCTTGATGAGCGATGATGCGCTTAAAAATTTTGCCATTCAACTCACCGTGGCCTTTGTCGAAATCATCAACGATATTGCCGTGACCGACACCGAAGCGCGTATTGATGGCATTCCTGAGAGCCCCACCGATTACTATCACGCCCTGCACTATGCCTTTGAGCAAATCCGAGATTTGATGCTCAAGGTCTTCATTGATCCACCAAACGCCGACACCCGTGATATCGGTAAAAAACTCACGATTCGTGACGCTGAAATCCTTTTAGAGTGCGCGATTCGTCGTTGTATTGACCCTAAAAACTTAGTGCGTAAATTCAAACGCCTTCGCAAGCGCTACATTGAACACGCTCAAGTCACCCTTGGCAATGTGGGGGAAAAACCCAGTCAACATAGTTGTGTGTCGCGCCTGACTCTCTCCAACTTCAAACAACAATTACGCGAGTCTGAAGCCTTCATGAAAAGTATGGTGGTCATCAACCACGACACCCTGCAAGAGTTCAATCTCGATGAGGTGGCCTCTCGCACGACCGCCAATCCAGATAATCGGTACATTGAATTGGTGGTTCGCAGTCGCGGGGATGAAGAGCGTGCGATCGATATGGGATTCGAAGGGGTCTTCATCACATGGACACTCCCGTCTAAATATCACCGCAATTCGTCTAAGTGGAACGGCTGCACCGTCAAAGAAGCGCATCAAAACCTGATGGAACAATGGAGACTCGCCCGCGCCCACTTCGCCAAACAAGACATTCCTTGGTTTGGCCTACGGGTGGCCGAGCCCCACAAAGACGGGACACCTCATCTTCATGCCTTTGTTTATTGCCCTGCAGAATACAAAGCCGACCTCATGCGCATTTGTGCAAATATCGCCCGAAGTGAAGATGCCAACGAGCTCTACAACAAAAAGAAACGCAAAGCCCGTTTTCACGCCAAACCTTGCAACCCTAAGAAAGGCAGCGCTACTGGCTACATCATCAAATACATCTCTAAGAACATCAACGGGGCGCACCTCCCAGAGGGTAACGCGGCCAGTAAGGCTCTTTCTGTACGCGCTTGGGCTAGTGCGTGGGGCATCAAACAGTTCTCTCAATCGGGCTCCCCAGCGGTGGGTCTATGGCGACAACTCAGACGCGCGAACAAAGCCGATGTCGCGATTGATGAAGCGTTAATCGACCTACATGAGCATGCGGATAAATCACGATGGAAAGACTTTACGAAGCACATTGGGGATTTACGCCTCGCCCATGAAATGCAGATTAACCAGTACGGCGAAACCACCAAGCGGGTGATCGGGTTGGAATGGTTAGGTCACGTGATCGAGACCTGCCGCGATCACTTTTCGGTGGTGGCGAAGTGCGATGTGGACGCGTGGAAAAAAGCGCGGAGCGCTGTCCCTTGGAGCACTGAAAATAAGTGTAACCCACCGCCGGAAATGGAGATATCCCCGCTCGAAAAAGCGTTGATGGACGTGACGGGTTGGAGCGTAAAAGGGGTTCAATGCTTACTCAAACCGCTGTCGATGGGGGCGAAAATCCCCATTGATAAGCACACCACTCTCAGCCTGATAAATGGAAGATTGGGAGTGACTTAACCCACGCCAACGATGTGAATCAGGGGCCTTTTATCCAATACCAACGTCGAGAGACAGGGGAAGACAATGAAAAGACTATCGCTTGAGGAATGTCAACGAGATTTAGCCGCCCTCGATGCGGCTGATAAGCTGACCGCCAGCCTAAAAGTGGAAATTGACCGTTTTAAAGAAATGGACACCGGCGCACTCATGAAAAAAGCCATGGGAATGTTGATGAGTGGCAACCTTTCACTGGAGGCGTTAGGCCTTCCCGTTAACTTGTTTGAGCAGCTTGAACACCTCGAAAAGCTCAATGGGGTGGCTCGCCTGAAATACCGCTCAGTCGTGGAGGCTCAAAAGCAGCAGCTTGATGAGATTGAAAGTGCAGAGGTGGATCATGGCTGAACATAAAAACCCAACCCGTGGGTATATATCTTGTCCTGTTTGTCAGTCGGTCGCCAGCGCCCATCAAGTGGGTGAAGGGAAGCTCATCGCTACAGGGGAGCCGCCTAAAAACAGCCGCAACATTGGATTGATGTATTACCGTTGCCCAAAGTGCGGTAACAGCTCACATAGCCATGAAGTGACCAAGTTCATTAAAGCGAATCTTGTCGCTGACCCAACCGAACTTCAACCGACAGTCACCGAAAAACTGTCGGTGGTTGATCCGGTTTTGATAACCGAACCTAACCGAACAGAGGTAACCGAACTAACCGAGGGGTTAACCGAACCGGAAGAAACACAGGAAACCAGTAAAGACGCGGTTTCCAACCGAGAGGTAACCGAAACCGCCGACGATGAAGAAGCTGAAAACACCCAAAGCACGTTTTCCTTTAAACGAGTCATAACAGCGTTGGTGTCGGTTATCTTCCTCCTCTGGGCATTTTCTCAACTGCTACCCAAACCGAAAGCCACAACCGAACCAACACAAGGGGGTGAGCATGGAGCAAACGAATGAGGTCTTGTTGGATGAGCCTGCGGCGTTGGATGATTGGGGAGATTTTGGGGCGGTCATTGAGCAGCTTGAACAGCAAGAGCAAGGTGAGACCGATTCGGTTCACCTAACCGATTCAACCGAAACCGTCACCGAAGATAAAACCGAAGCCATGGCGGGGTTACTGGATATTGTGTTTGCCTTGACCGAACAAGCCACGTCCATTATTTCAGGGGTTGAGTTTGAATTTGACGGTAAAGGTAAACAAGCCGTCATTGATGCCGCGCAACCGGTCTTTGCAAAGCATGGTTCAACCTTGATGGGAGTGTTTGGGGACTACATCGAAGAGGCCACGTTACTGCTGGCTGTTTTGGGCTTGATCTATTCGTCTAAACAACAAATGGCCGTATTGATGCAAGCTAAGGAGGTCGAGGGTGAACAAACCAAAACCCCTAGCCCTACCGAATCCCGTTAACGCTAACCCATCCTTTGATGCCGAACACACCCTCTATGTAGCGGGAACGGGAGGAGGAAAAACCTCAGCCGTTAAGTATTTAGGGTTAATCCCTAAAACCGCACAAGCGGTCTTTTTTGACCCCTATGCCAATTACGCGGGGAGTAAGTTTCAAGGGCAAATGTGCCACGGCACGAAGTCACGTCTAGCGTTTGTGAAATCGCTGGTGATGGCGCGTCGTCGTGGCGGCTCGTTTAAGTTGGCGTACGTACCAGCCAATGGGGCAACCTATGAAGAGTTGGAATTTTTCGCGTCAGTGGTGTGGTCGGTCGGTAACGGCCGAGCAAGCCGGCTCTATACGGTGATTGAAGAGTTAGCCTCCTGCGTAGAAACCTCTGGCAAACTTCGAGGTCGTGCGGGTGAGCTGTTGCGTGGCGGGCGTCAGTATGGCCTTGTGGTGCACTCCATATTTCAACGAGGTCAAGAGGTCCCGAAAACCGTGACCGAGCAATCCAGCGTTTGGTGGGTGGGCGCGGTGAATTCCATGAGTGATGCTCAATGGATCGCGGATAAACGCGGGTTGGATGTGAATACCATTGCGACGTTGAAATCCGCTAAGATCAACAAGCAACGTATTGGAAAACCGATCGCGGAATACCTCTTGATCCGTGATGGTATCGGTAATATTGAGCATAAGGCGCTGAACTGTCAGTCAGGCTCAAGACTCAATTTGAACTACCGATAACCGGCCTTTTTAACCTATAGGTTACCCGTCCAACCTATAGGTTAAATCCCCTTTCTTTTTAAACGCAACTCCACTTCTATAAAGACTCAATGTATCTGTTCGAAATCCAACGTCGAGAGACAGGGGAGTTTATGAAAGCTCAGCATAAAAACATCTTGATTGCTGTTGTACTGACCTTACTGATGATTGCCATCATTAATAACGTCTCAACGTTAGAAGCAGTCAAACAACTCATCAACGGCAAACGTGGCTGGTTTTAAGGGGAGACAAACATGTCAGTAAAACCAATCAAACTGAATTCCATGGTCGGGGCCGCTTGGGGACAAAAAGGCACGCTGCCTATTCCTGTAGGGCCGACTTACCATGAGTTAGTGCTAGAGACGAATGCCGAGGCCGCCGAGATTGAACGCTTGTCGATTACGCTGAATGCAGAGGAAATCTATATCTTAACGGGCAGTGAAATCCTGATGTTAGAGCGCTACAAGCAACGTGCTCATACGACTGGCCATTACGTGATCCCATTCAGTGACATTACCGCTCGCACTAAAAATGGGGTTCGCTACACAGGACTCGTGACGGAGGCGGGCGATAACATTCATTTGGATGTTCAGTTCAAAGCGAAAGCCAGCGGTGATCCCCTGTCTATCCAGGTTCATGCTTGGGTCACCAATGCGCAACCTGCCCGTATCTTGGTTCCAATGATAAAGCGTGAAACCATGCCAGCGAACGCCGCAGGAGTAAACGAGTTTACGAGCTTAGTCTCAAGCCCGTTAATCAGTTTGCGCCGAGCGCACTTTATGCACGCGGGCATTACTAAGCTCGAAATTGAACGTGACTTTGTGAAAGAGTACGAAGCCAACAAGTTCATCAATGAAGCGAACGCCAAACGGAACGAACGTACCCCGCAAGCCGGTTATTTTCACTTTGATCCGATTGTGCGTGGCTTTTCTATTGATGAGCTCTTTCCAACACAACACAGCTCTAATTTGAAATTTTCAGTGACCACGAGTGACGTCGCCGGCTCAATTCCTATTTTGATTGAATCGGTCAAAGTGGTTCGCCCTGAAATGCTCGCAGGTAAATACTAAGGAGCACGCATGAGCTTTTTTGATGACCTGTTGGAGTTTGGTGAAGGGGCACTCGATAGCGTGGGCGAAAATGCCGATTGGTTATTTGGTCACAACGCGAATTCGTCTAATCCCAACACCACGCAGCAGCCAAACACCCCAGTGGTCGACAATAATGGCAATGCCGTGACAACGCCACAAGGTGGCGCTGTCGTGGCGAAAGATAACACCTTACTTTATGTCGGTGGTGGGATAGCGGCGCTCTTGGTGGTGGTTCTTCTCATTGTTCTCTTCAAGGATTAGCGCATGCCATTACTTTTTATCGGTTTGGGCGGTCTGGGGCTTGGAACGGCACTCGGGGTTGGTGTGAGTCAGGGACTCAACAAAACCTTAACCGCGATTGCGGTGATGGCTTTGCTCTACCTTGCCTATAAATTAGGAGTATTTCGCTAATGCTAGGCTCACTCACCTCTTTAACGGGGGGCGGAGGCTTGACGGGGGGCTCATCGGGACCTGCAACGTCTGGGAACACCTCCAATACCACCAATAACAGCGGCTTTACGGCCGGCGCAATGAACTTTGGCAGTCATAACGGCATACCGTGGTGGGGAATAGCGCTCGTGGCGCTTTTTGCGCTGTATGTTTTTACTCGAAAGTAACTTAATTCCTGAAACGTGGGGAAACGCCAAGCCGAAGTTAAGTCAAGCGCTTGGTGACTACATCAAGCAAGCTGAAATTGAAGTGAAAGCGGGGCGAGAGTCCCTCTATCGAGTCGAAGACACGTTCATGTTGTTACGCGGCGAGCAATCCCCCTCCGGCGCTAAGGAGTTGGTTGTGGTGGCTTTAGCGGGTGACATGGCCATCGGGACGCTCAGTGCTCTCAATCACGGAGTGGCGAATGGGTTTGATTCGATTCGCGCTCACTTTAATCAGCGCGGCGCTTATCGCTACATTCAACGTAAATTGCAATTGCCCGTGCGAGAGATTGAGACCCACAAGAATGAGCACGTATTACAAATAAGGTTTGATGACATGGGTGGACGGAGTAAATCAAAGAGCAATGCGAAAACCATCACCACGACCACCAACAAAAACAACAGTCTGGGCATTGGTGGTGATAACAACGGCTTTGCTCTGTCAGGGATAGAAAACTCTGACATTAATTTAAGCATGACTGACCACGGTGCCATGGCGGTGGCGGGTAAGACCGCAGAAGAGGCGTTTAACTTTGGCAATAACGCCTTAGATTTGGCGTCAGATAGCGTAGATGCGTCGCTTGGTTTTGGTGAAAGCGCACTGGATGGCGCGTTTAGCTTTGGTGAGAGTGCATTAGGGTCCAACGCTGCTCTGAGTGAGTATGCGATAGGGGCAAACACGAACCTGAGTGAGCACGCGATAGATTCCATTAAATCCATGGCAGGTCAACAAACGGAAACCACCAAAGCCGCGATTGCCATGGCGAACGCTTCCAAAGCAAGAGAGCAAACGGGTGAGAACGAAAGCAATAATGAGCTGTTGAAAAACGTGTCTCTTATGGTGGGCATTCTCAGCACGTTAATGACCATGGCCTATTTATTCTCGGGGCGTAAGAAATGAAACAACTCCATACCCTAAGCGCGGGCGAACGCGTTCAGTTTAACGCAGGTCAGGCAGGCAAATACCTCATCATTCGTGAAGCCAGCCATTCCCTCATGCTTCGCGGAGACGCGTTACGTCCTACAGAAATCGGGCGGGGTGATACGGTGGATATCACTCGTTTTGATGAGCTTGAACTTTTTAACCATCAGGCGGAACCGGTCACGGTTGAATATCAAGTGGCGGACATTCCCATCAGCACCAAATCTCAAAACATCGATATTAATAATTCCGTCACGATTAGCGAAATCTTAACCCCCATCACTGTCAGTGCCGTTCAAGCAGAAGTGAAGACGCGCATTCAAAATGACACGCTAACTGTGAAGAAGCTTGCTGACCTTTACACCTTGCAAAAGGTCGATACGGGCTATCTGGATTTAACGGGAGATGAACAAAGCATTGCGGGAAATGAAGAGCGGAAAGGACTCTTTATTCAAACCTATCAAGATAATGAGCGCTCTGTTTTGGTTCAAGGGTTGATTGAGGTTGTCGCCGGTGGTCATGTCCTTATCAAAAGCAATGAAGCCATTACATTGGAAGGCGTTGCTGGGGATGGTGTTCGTATTGGGGAGTTTATCTAATGTTTGAACTTCACAATCCTATTGGCAGTCGTGGTGATAAGACGGGAAACGGTGGTTTTCAATCATTAGTATTAAGCAACCAGTATGCTCAAGTTTCAGATGCCACAAACCGAAAAGTAGAGTTTTCTCTGTCAGATGATGTAGAGCTACTGGAAGTACGAGTGGGTTGGTCGGATAGCGAAAATTCAAGGAACTTAGATCAAGTCACCTTTTGGTCTCAATGCTTTGATGCTCATGATGAGATGATAGCTAATAGCCATAGGGCAATGGTAGTTCCCTTTGTGGCTGGCTTTTCAATGCGATTTTATTTCATTCCTATTTTGACACCGAGCAACGCGAAAAAAATCATATTTACTTGCAATTATATTGATATTCAAGTGTGCATTGTGTCTCGAACGACCTTTAAGGAGTTAGAGCGATGATACAGGTCGATACGCAGGGGCGAATTGTCACGATTAACGCGCCTCAAGCGTCAACTCAATTAATCAGTTTAGAGGTCCAACTGACGCAAGACGTCGCCCTTAATCCCGAACTCTACCGATGGACTGGTGAGGCTTTTGTCCTGTCACTAGAGGCTCAACAAAATAAAGAGCAATCTGAAAGGCGCACAAAGGCTAAACATTACCTTGATGCGACCGATTTTTACTTAGTCCGTCAAGTAGAAACCGGCGCAGACGTCCCCCAAGAGGTTCTCTCCAAGCGCGAAACCGCTCGATCGTTACTCGTGACCCTGTTACCGGACTTTGAATAATGACCATTCAAAAGTTGAGTGCGCTCGTTGTGCTCTTCACTTTACTAGGAGTGTATTTCATGAACAAAAAAACCGTGGAGAAGGCACTTAGTCAGTTTGCGTTATCAGCAAGAAGTGAGTCACGCATGATTGGGGTTCATGGCGATCTCAAGCGCGTGGTTCGCAGGGCGATAGAGTTAACCCCTTTTGATTTTGGGATTACCTCGGGAAAGCGAACGGCCGAAGAGCAAAACGCCCTCTTCAAAAAAGGCGCCAGCCAATTAGACGGCTACAGCAAAAAAAGCCGGCACCAAACGGGGCATGCCATCGATTTTGTCGTGTATGACGAAAACAACAAAGTCACATGGGGCTTTAGTTATTACGAGCAAGTCAGTTGGGCGTTTAAACAAGCGGCGCAAGAGCTGAATGTCCCTATTGTCTGGGGTGGGGATTGGGTTAGCTTTAAAGATGGGCCTCATGTGGAGCTCGATAAACGGGTTTACGCATGATAGGCGCCATCGCAAACCTCATCACTGGCGGCATTGATGCCTATAAGCAGCACGGCCTCAATAAAGCGAATGCCCTCAAGCGACAAGATGAGCTTGAGCAAGAGCGTCACCGAGCTCAAGTGAAGCGTTTACAGTCTGGGGATGAAAAGGCCGCTGATTTGGATAGGGTGAGCCTCAAAGATCGTGGCCTTAAAGATGAGTTCATTCTCTTGGTGGTGTTTGTTCCTCTGATTTTATCGTTTATCCCAGACTATGCCGAGTATGTGCAAGAAGGCTTCAAAGCGTTGGAATTTGTGCCTGAGTACTATTGGTACATAGTGGGCGCAGTGGTCATCGACACGTTTGGTTTTCGCTCTATGGTGCGTTACTTATTGGAGTTCTTTTCATTTAAATTCAGGGGTAAGTAATGGAGCTACTCGTCTCACTGAACAGCATGGGCTTATCGCCGACCTGGATAGCGTTACTCGTTGTGTTATGGAAGCAAGATAAACGCTTAACCATCATTGAAACAATTTTAGAGGGTAAAAAGAATGGCTAAAACAGGGGTCAAAAGAAACGGCACGTTAAAAAAGGGGTATCGCTTCGCCAAAGGTGGGCGTGTTGTGAAAGCAAAAAGCACCACAAAGAAGCGAAGAAAACGTCGATAAAATAAATTGCAGATAGCAAAAAGGCCACTCAATGAGTGGCCTTTTTTCATGCATAAAAATGCACTTTGAAGATGGCAGGGGTGGAGAGATTCGAACTCCCAACACGCGGATTTGGAATCCGCTGCTCTGCCAATTGGAGCTACACCCCTATTTCAGTTTTAAAGAGCTGAACCTCTGAATAAGTGGCGGAGTGGACGGGACTCGAACCCGCGACCCCCGGCGTGACAGGCCGGTATTCTAACCAACTGAACTACCACTCCGCAGTGGTCAACTCACTAAGTGAGCGTCCATATCCCCAGGT
>NZ_JACJFF010000005.1:0-55837 GCF_014164465.1 Vibrio sp. SG41-7
GCCTGGCTTCCCTACTTCATCGCCGATTTTAACCATCGCTTTGCTAAGCCCGCTCAATACCCAAAAGACATGCATCGTCCGGTTCGAGAGTCCAAGCAAGAACTCGACGATATTTTCAGTTGGCAGGAAACGCACAAGAGTCAACTAGAACACTTCCTTTATTAAATTAACCTTACGATTCTCACAAGCTATTTAGTCTAAACAAAAAGTTACGTTGTATCTTATTTACAACTAACCTACTTTAGTTCGCTATTGCTCAACTACAAAACAAACCACTTAAACCGGTCACTATTTCGTGTTTAAATTTTGATCTATCAAACAGTTGTGCCAATAAATTTGGTGATTGAGCAATCAAATGCTATGCATTCGGGTATGAGTTATGAATTAAAGTGTTAACATCAAGCAATGTTGTAAACTAGGTGTTTGATATGTTGCCTAAACTTTATAAGTTCAGATCGCTCCACGACAGAAACATACAATCTATTGCCGAATGTTCGTTATGGTTTGATTACGCTAAGACCTTTAATAACCCATTTGAGTCTAACCATCTGCTCGACAAAGAACTTCAGAACGATTTCAAGGTTGTGTGTTTTTCTCAGTCAAGTGACCACCCAATACTATGGTCTCAGTATGGCGACAACTTTAAAGGCATGTGCATCGAGTATGATCTCAATTGTTATAATGGTGAGGCCAAGCTCAATTGCTTTGAAGTCCAGTATGAAGACGACCCAAACATGTTCCACTTAGAATCGTTGAATGAATTCCAAACATCTGAATTGGAAGCAGAAATATTTAAGATCAAGCATTCTAATTGGCGTTACGAAAAGGAATATCGCTGGGTGTTACCTAATGAGGAGATGCTCGGCAATAAGCTGTATCTTAATAGAGAATGTCTAAGTTCTGTGATCCTCTCTGAACACGCTCCTGCCGACAGGAAACTTAAAGTTCTGATGACTTGCCAACGCCTTGGTATTCCCGTTAAACACGCAACAGCCAAACAAGAGTCGTTTACATTCGAAGTGGTCAGTTAAAATATTATAACCTACTGATTCTTATTAAAAATAACAGTAACCATCAAAAGTTACAGTGTAAGAAAAGGGAGCCGCATTTAATGTGGCTCCCTTCTCTTATTTACATGTTCGTTGTCAGTTTTCCAGGCACTCTACTCTGCATTTGTTCAATTGTCGTTATAGACATTTGAACTGTGGAAAACCAATAAGGGCGATGCTTAACGTTAAACAATTCGCTGTTATCTAACGCTTCAAAAATAGAAAACTTTCTTCCCTGAGCAAGAGCTGCACCATAAACTGTTCGCTCAAGTACGGGGGTATCATTCACTTCCTCTAGAAGCGCCTCCTTTATAAATTGGTTACCCGGGCTCCAATCTATAAACTCAACAAAATTTTTGAGTAGCTTAAGATCCAATTGATCTACCATGGTCTCGAGAAACTGTGTGTTTGGGAGGATTTCAGTACAAGCATAATACTCATCATACTTGTCACTTGCTTCACGATAGCCAAGCATCGTTTTTACCAATGCATCTTCAAATATTGAAGAAAAATGGTTACAAATCAAAAACAAAGGCAGAACTCTCAAAACACCCAGTAGAATACCGACGTTAGGATCCTTTATCGACGTGTCTTGAAGTCGAATTCGAGTCGCGTTAGAAGTTACGACTAAATGTTGCCAAACCTTAGGAGTAATGTGTTTGATGTTAGCGTCGTTCCATTTAATTAGTTTCTGGCTCATTAGTAATGGAAACAATAAACGACAGTTGTCGATACCTATCTGCTGTGCTGCAACCTTAGGGTCGAGAATCACCTTAGACTTTCTGCCGTATTTCTCAGAAAACTCCGGATTGGAAACAAACTCTATTAAATTTGAACTCAACAATTTGCTCGTATCTAAAACCTGATGGATCTTAGAAAAGTTTAAGGATGGCGTATACGCAACACTAGCAAACTGGTTGTAGTCTGGTAGCTCTGAAAACAATGTGCTTATTAAGGTCCCTTGAAGCTTCTCAAGCATAAGCGCAGTGGCGGCATTACTGACATCTTCGACCACGTAGCGCAATGTTTGTTGCTTCGCGACGACTTTCTCACGATGAGCGTTAACTCTATCTTGTTCACAACGCAATAGAATACGTTGATTGCGAGATATGCGGTCAGATTCATCAAATATAACGCTATCACAGTATCTATTTTCCAAACTCAGTAATGTATCTACCGTAGATTGCTCGAGTTTATATTCCGGTGAGATCAGCCACCGATTAAAGCGAGCCTCAACATTGATTGAGACTTTTCTAGATATCTCAATCACTTCAGGGGTGTAATTTTTATGTGCTAACAACAACCGTGACTTTCCTTTGCCCTAAATGCTCTTTTACCGGCATACTCTGCCTTTATAATAAAACTAATATTAATAGAAATTAGAGATTGGTTCACGTAATTGTTTCAATAAATTAAGGTTATTTAGTTATAGTGCATGATGTCGGATTATTCTGAGATATGGAGGCGGATGTACTTTTCAGGAAAGCTGTATTTGAACTTTTTCTTCCTCGGTAAGTGCTTTTTAGCTTGTTTGCATGCTTTGCTATCGCCAGATGCCCTAACCTTTTTAATTCTGGCAAAACCTTTAGAGTGCTTCATTTCTATCATCAGGTCGCAATAACCATCAAAATCAATAGTACTCTTGTTGAGCCCTTTCAGCACTGTGGCTTTGATTTTTTTGGCTACGGGGTTAACCAATGCATCGTCGGCAAAAACGAATGGGGATAAAAAACACGACAAGAATATTAGATATCTCATACTGCTCTCTCTTTATTGGGGGGGAGAACAGTATGCTTACAGTTTAGGGGGATGAAGAATTAACTAAGTATGACGTTTTACCAGATAACTCGTAATTCTCGACAATTACGCTTTCTTTGAACCTTTGGATTTAAATCCATTATGCGGAAATACGTTACGAATACGTTGTTGAACGCTTTTAGGTACATCTTTAGTAAATTTGAGATTGTAACCAGAGCGCTTCGCATACACTTTCAACTCACCCTTGAAGGAATTATTGTGGCCAATTTCTTGAAGGTTGTGCTTAAAGCTCGGTGGAAGATGACCTTTAACTTGTTCGATCGCCCCGTCACTAAATTTGATTTTCAATACCGGCCGATCAACTGCGACTAACCAAAAAACCAACGCTGCACCAATTAAGATTACATACATCATAATGTCACCACTACTGTTGACGGTTATTTATCGTCAGAAAGGAGCTTACTCAAATCTTCTTTAAGGCTAGTAACTGTCTTGCTGGCCTGCTCACTTCGAGACGCTTCGCTAACCAAATACTCTATCGCATCAGATAACGTACAACCGAGTTCGTTTGCTCGTTGAGATAACTTCTCCCAGACTCGATAATCAAGATCGATAGACTTCTTTTTAGTATGAACTTGCTCAGCGTTGAAATGGCGCTTACGTTTGGCTCTGATCGCTTGCTTGAGTTTGTTATCAAGTTCAGGCGACATGTTATTTGAGATCCACTCAAGAACCCCTGTAGGTTGGTGTTCTAGCTCCAACAAAGCTTTAACGGCTACATCAGCTTCACTTGAATCTATATGGCAAGTGATCGAATCACCTTCTTTCCATTTTTTTACCAAGTAGTTCCATTTCCAACCACATTCTAAATTTTCAAGCTGCTGATATTTCATGTCTAATCTCGAGAGTTAACCTAGTGACAGCGTAACCCATAATAGGTCACTTAACAATTATTGTCTTGAAAGAATAGACCAAGATCATACTTATATTAGCTTAGTGTTTAGTAACTACAACATAGACCTATATGAGTCCTCGGTTTTTCTATATACTCCCTACCTTATTATCATTATCAGACATTTAAATGACTCAAGTAGATTGGCGACATGTAACGCCTCAGTACGATAAATATAGCGCTCAACTAGAGCAATTCCCTGACATCTCTCCTTTCACATTCTCAGATATTCAACATAGATTTAGAGATGCGCTAACCCGTTTTGTACGCCTATCCAATCTTTCACGAGTTCTACTTGTTAATGCGCCTGACAACTCAATCTATCGTCAACTTATCGTTGAATCTTTGACGACAGAATTAAAAGACGATGCTCAGCCTGTTATAAAAACCGAATCTTTAAATGCAGCCACTTTATTTGACCAAGTTCAGTCTAAAAATGGTGAAATTGTAGCGACCAAGCCAGGTCTACTTTCTAGAGCGAACAATGGTTACCTCGTTGTCTCAGCGAATCTGATCCTTGCAAATCCAGGAAGTTGGTTGTTATTGAAATCCGCACTTCTCGGTGAAGCAGTCGAACCAATTAGCAGTTTTCCAGAGCATCTAAATCAGACGCCTATCGCTGCACTGACATACAACATTAAGTTGATTGTTGTCGGAGACCGCGCTCAACTTGGTGATCTGGATTATCTAGATGGCGATATTCAAACAGGGTTTTGTCTATTCAGTGAAATAGAACAAGATATTAAGCTTTCACACGATACTTTGACCCAATATCTTGGGTATCTAAGATGGCTTCAGCAACGTTATAACCTCCCATACATTACGCAACAGGCACTAATTGGGATTCTTACCGCTGGCGCGCGTGAGACTGAAGATCAGAGCTATATCCCTTTATGCCCTATTTGGCACAATGCGCTATTGAGCGAAGCTTTGGTTGAAGCGGACAATGGTGACATTGATATTCACCATATTCAGCAAGCTCAACAACACAAATACAACCGCGAGTCTTACCTTCCTGAACGTGCTCTCGATGATATTCGAGATGGCCAAGTCATAATCGAAACTGAAGGTGAACAAGTAGGCCAAGTTAATGGCCTGACTGTTATCGATGTACCGGGGCACCCAATATCGTATGGTGAACCTGCACGAATTTCATGTGTTATTCACTTTGGTGATGGTGATATTGCAGATGTTGAGCGCAAAGCCGAACTTGGTGGTAATCTTCATGCGAAAGGCATGATGATCATGCAAGCATTTTTAAGTAGCTCGCTAAACTTAGAAGACCCGTTGCCATATGCTGCTTCTGTCGTGTTTGAGCAATCATACTGCGAAGTTGATGGCGATAGCGCTTCCCTTGCTGAGCTTTGCTCTCTGGTAAGTGCTTTGTCGGAATACCCTATCAATCAACAAATAGCGGTAACCGGTGCTGTCGACCAATTCGGCCGTGTACAAGCCGTTGGTGGGCTAAACGAGAAAATCGAAGGCTTCTACCATGTGTGTAAACACAACGGGCTAACTGGCGAACAAGGTGTGATCCTTCCAAGATCTAACTTAAGACACCTTGCTCTGAAGCCAGACCTAATTGAAAGCATCAAAAACAAAGAGTTTCATATCTGGTCTGTGTCTAATGTAGATGAAGCGATTCCTCTTATTATGAACGCACCATTTAGGGACGAAGAATAAGAAAGCGTTCTGAGTAAAATCGCGGAACGTATTGAAAACTTTGAAAGACATGAGCACCCTATTGGAATCGTTGGACGCATTAAAAACTGGTTTGTCTAGTACTGATCGGACTTGTTTAGCGTACACCTGTTCACTAATATGCACCTATCAAAAATCGGAGTAATTGATAATGCAAAACAAACGTGATTCTTACACTCGCGAAGATCTTCTAGCATCAAGCCAAGGCGAACTATGGCCAGAAGGTCCTCAACTACCAGCACCGAACATGTTGATGATGGATCGCATCACTAAAATGTCTGAGACTGAAGGTGATTTCGGTAAAGGTTTGATTCTTGCTGAACTGGATATTACTCCTGACCTATGGTTCTTCGACTGTCACTTCCCTGGCGACCCAGTAATGCCTGGTTGTCTAGGCCTTGATGCGATGTGGCAGCTTGTTGGCTTCTACCTTGGTTGGGTTGGCGGCAAAGGCAAAGGCCGTGCTCTAGGTGTTGGTGAAGTTAAATTCACTGGCCAAATCTTACCTACGGCTAAAAAAGTAACTTACGAAATTCACATGAAGCGTGTTGTTAACCGTCGCCTAGTAATGGGCCTTGCAGACGGTCGCGTTCTTGTTGATGGTAAAGAGATCTATGTTGCTAAAGATTTGAAAGTTGGTCTTTTCCAAGACACATCAGCATTCTAGTCTAATCGTTAGATTTATAATAAAGCAGCCAATGGTTGCTTTATTTTCATCCCAACAAATTTAGTTATAGTGCACCAAGATGTGACAAAATAACTCTCATCAATTATATGTCCACCAGCGAAACAACCTTAAATCACTTTCTAATCAGCCAGTTTTCGGTTTATAAGGCCTTGTATGGTTCTCAGAAACTAACAAGGCTCCAGCTGTTATACAACATGGAGCCTTGACCTTTGAATATGTTCGCCCTATCTACTTATAGAGACCTGAATGCTTATCATCTTTGGCATCACGCCAACCACCTAACCAATACGATTTAGAATCCATTTGACTGTATGGGCAAGCTTCTTGTGACCTGCCGTTTAAACCAGCTTTGTAACCTTGAGATTGTGCTCGTTCTAGGCGATCACGCTTTTGTCTCTTCATAGTACAGTCCTCATACGGGTGTTCGTTTACTAACATACAATGATTACAACTTCGTGGAGTTTTGTTGACTCCAACTTTAAGAGTCGACCACTTTTGCACTTTTCTCAAGGCGAAAAAAAGCCCGAGTTCAGAATTGTGAACTCGGGCTCAAGAGATAAAATTATTTAAATTTTCTACGGAACCCTAACAGGCCAAGCACAGTCAAACCTAACCAACCTAACCCTGCACCTTGGCGGTCAACTTTTACTGTATCTGTGCTACGAGTCTGGATATCTTCTTTAATAGCACCGCTAATAGGAACCAACTTAACCGCGACAACTTCTTCGACTGCGTTAGATGACGCTCCACCACAATATGAGTTATGTGACGTTGTATCGTATGGTTGTGTTGTTCCACCAACGGTACACTTGATAGCTGTTGCTGAGATCACACCTGCATCATTGATATCAGAAGCATCAATAATTCGGAACTTGTTGTTTTCTCCAGAAGCGTTGCCATCATTTGTTAGGTCATCTAACCACCAAGCTTGGCCGTTGAAGATGTCTACACGACGCTCATCTTTCGATGAAGCAACATTATAAGGATAAATAAAGCCACGGTGTCTACGCTCACTACCATTTACTTCACGAGTCGTCTCAGCGTCAATCTGGCCAACAAACTCATTGAAGTTGTTAACTGCTTTAGCTTCACCGCTCGAACCACCAAAGAATATGCCACCAGACAAGTATGTTGCAGTAGGAGTAGATGCTGATGCATCAGTTACAACGAAAATCTTGTTACCTGCGCTACCACTCTCTGGTACATAACCGTTGCGTTTAGAATAACCGACAGCAAACAAGTTATCGTTAATATCGGTCGCTACAGAGTTACTGTATCTAGCGTCATTATTAGAAGACCCAGAATTAACCTCAGTACCACTGATTACTTTAGTCGTCCAAGTAGCACCAGAAATATCCAATGAGTCACTCACAAAAACGCTTGCGTTCATGTCTTGTAGATCACCACTTCCATTTACTGTATCGAAACCAACGCCATACAGGTTTCCTGAACTCTCCACCAGACCACGCATGCTTCCCTGAGCAAAATAATCTCCGGTTTGAGGAATATCACCTTGTGTCCATGTAAATTGGTGAACTTCACCAACTTTCCAAATCGCAGCTTTAGAACTAAATGTAGTGTTTGAAGTACCTGTCGCTGGTCCTTTGACTGAAATACTACCAAAGTTGTAAATGATGTCAGTACCACCATTATCAACAGTGAGTGCACCCCAAGCTCGAGATTCAGAAGAAGCAGACAGAGGAACTGTTGCAACGGCATTATGACGAATATCACTACCGTTCGATTGGATACCCAATGGAGAACCAATTTTATTCAGAGAATTAATAACAACGTTGTATTGACTTATAGATGCTCCGCCTTGAACAAATGCTTGCGCACTAACATAACTTAAGTCATTTATTTCTCTGCTCCATGTATTCCAACGCTCGCCAGCCCAAGAATTGCAAGTGTTGTACTTTAATTCACGATCACAATAGTTTTCAAAATCTTTGAATTCCTGAATGTATTGAAATGCTGCATCCATCGCGAATGGAACTTCTTCACGGTAGCTCACGCCTTCCTCAAATAGTTTTTTATTGTCACCAAAACCTTCTTGGGCAAGTCTAACTTCTACAGCAGCTAAAAATTTATTATCTGCTGGATCTTCGTTAGGAGCATTTGAGCAATTTGTGGCCGTTGAGTCAAAGCAACCTAACAATAAATCATTGGTTCCATCGTTCGCCGAACCCGGTTGTATAGCAACACCAAAAGAGTTTTGGACATCACCGAGTACTATTGAAGTTGGTACCTCAACCTCAACAATATCATAAAGCGCAGCATTCGCATTAGTTGCAGCCAAAACTAGGGCTGCAACTGTTGTTAATTTAAATTTAGTACAAGTCATTATTACTTCTTAACTTTCCTGTTGTAGTGCCTCGAGCTCTTCCCAGCGCTCAAAAGCAACTTCAAGCTCCTGCTCTGCTGCAGATAGCTTATCTAATACTGGTTGTGTCTGCTCTACAGATTTTGAAAAGAAGCTTGGATCGTTGACTTCTTCCTGAAGAGTTTCAATTTGAGTTTCCAATTCTTCTAAACGCATTGGTAGCGCTTCTAGTTCTCGTTGTAGCTTATACGATAACTTCTTAGGTTTAGCTTTAACTGGAGCAGTTTTGGGAGTTTCCTCAACAACTTTTTCAGTCTTTGCTGGCTTTTCAACCTGACGATACTCAAGTGCTTGTGCTCTTTGCTTCTGAGCATCATGGTAACCACCAACAAACTCTTCAACTACACCGTTACCTTCAAATATCCAACTCGTCATTACCGTATTATCAACGAACTGACGATCGTGGCTCACGAGAAGCAACGTACCCTCATAGTTGGCAAGCAAATCTTCTAAAAGTTCCAATGTTTCGATATCTAAATCATTGGTAGGCTCATCGAGAATCAACAAGTTATTCGATTTAAGGAAAATACGAGCCAATAACAATCGGTTTTTCTCGCCACCAGATAGTGCTTTAACAGGGGTACGAGCACGTTTAGGAGAGAACAAGAAATCTTGTAAGTAGCTCAGTGCATGACGCTCACGTCCGCCTACTGTTACTTCTTGCTTACCGTCAGCCAGGTTATCAATCACCGACTTCTCAGGGTCTAGAATTTCACGGTATTGGTCGAAGTAAGCCACTTCCAGCTTAGTACCACAATGCAAACGACCTGAATCAGGTTTAAGTTGATCAAGAAGCAGTTTAAGCACCGTGCTCTTACCACAGCCATTTGGCCCGATAAGTGCGATGCGATCACCGCGCATGATGTTGAAGCTAAAGTCTGTAACGATCTCTTTACCTTCAAATGCAAAGTTAAGGTTCTCTGCTTCAAATACGATTTTACCTGAACGTGCAGACGTATCGATTTGGATATTCGCTTTACCTTGTACTTCACGACGATCTTGACGCTCTTCACGAAGCTTTTTAAGAGCACGAACACGGCCTTCATTACGCGTACGACGCGCTTTGATGCCTTGACGAATCCAAACTTCTTCTTGCGCTAGCTTTTTGTCAAATTCTGCGTTTTGCATCTCTTCAACACGTAGCGCTTCTTCTTTCTCTAGCAAGTAGTTGTCGTAGTCACCAGGAAAAGAACTTAGCTTGCCACGGTCAAGGTCGACAATGCGTGTTGCCATTGATTTGATGAAAGCACGGTCATGCGAGATAAAGATGATTGAACCACGGAAATCTTTTAAGAAAGCTTCTAACCATTCGATCGTAGCTACGTCCAAGTGGTTGGTAGGCTCATCAAGCAGTAATACGTCAGGGTCACATACAAGCGCACGTGCAAGTGCGGCTTTACGTTGCCAACCACCTGACAGTTCCGTCAGTTTAGTATTTGCTGTGAGTTTAAGTGCAGCAAGAACATTACTTACGCGATCTTCAAAACGCCAAGCATTTGCATGATCCAATTTTTCTTGAACACGAGTAAGACGGTTCAAATTCTTTTCGCTAGGATCTTCTGCAATCACATCAAGTAAGTTGTGGTATTCCTTAAGCAACTCACCTACCTCAGCTAAACCACCCGAGACGTATTCGTAAACAGAACCTTGCTCATTACGCGGTGGATCTTGCTCTAGACGAGATACAACCACATCTTGTGTGATCTGCATCTTGCCGTCATCCATGATGATGTTGCCAGATAAAATTTTCATCAACGTTGATTTACCTGCACCATTACGGCCAACCAAACACACACGTTCGTTTTCTTGCAGTGCGAAATCCGCACCATCTAATAATGGGTGATCGCCAAACGCTAATTGCCCATTATGAATTGTAAGTAATGCCATTCTTCTTTAACCAATCGTTAAGTTCTAACAAGCCAAAAGGCCAGTTAAGCTCTGAGTGTTTAGACAAGTCAGAGCTTTCAAATTTGAGTACCGGAATAGTGACCCCGTAACGGGAGAAGAGCTCATCATCCAATGCGATATCCACCACATTGATCTGATGACTTATATTCAGCTGTTCCGTGAGTTTGAATGCCATCTCACATAGATGGCACCCTTCTGTACTGTAGAGAGTCAGCACTATATATCCTTATACAATCTCTTAATTACTGATGAGTAATCAACCAGCAGTTATGAATGTGCTTGTTGCGAGAGAAATCCAGAGGCAACGTCTTAGACGAGATATTCTGAGCTTTAAGACCCAACTCTTCCAGTCCTTCCATATCCATCTTGAAATGACGCTTGTTGTTAGAGAACACAATCGTGCCTTCTTCTCTTAGAAGACGCTTTAAATCTTCCATCAACTGGATGTGGTCACGTTGAACATCAAAAGATTGATCCATACGCTTAGAGTTTGAGAATGTTGGTGGATCAATAAAGATCAAATCGTAAGATCCTTGCTCTTTCGCCAACCATTGTAAGCAGTCAGCTTGAACAAATTGATGTTGACGACCAACACGGCCGTTCAGTTCCATGTTCTCTTTTGCCCACTCAAGATACGTGTTCGACATATCAACAGTCGTTGTAGAGCGAGCGCCACCTACTGCAGCATGAACAGAAGCGCTGCCTGTGTAAGCAAACAGGTTCAAGAAGTCTTTACCACCAGCCATCTCACCAATACGACGACGAGTAATCTTATGATCCAAGAACAAGCCTGTATCTAAGTAGTCATGAAGGTTAACAATCAGCTTAACGCCGTATTCGTTTACTTCTAGGTTAGAAGAGTCTTGAGCCATCTTCTGATATTGAGAACGACCCTTCTGCTTCTGACGAACCTTAAGCACGACGTTGTTTGCTTCAACGCCAGTCACTTGAATCGAAGCTCGGATGATATCGGTTAAACGACGCTTAGCTTTGTCTTCCGGCACATCTTTAGGCGCTGCGTATTCTTGAATCACAAGGTGACCCGGATACACGTCAATCGCTACATTGTATTCTGGTAAGTCAGCATCGTAGATACGGTAACAATCTAGTTGCTCTTTCTTAGCCCACTTACCGATTTTGCCGATGTTCTTTTTAAGACGGTTCGCGAAATCAGGAGCAATCAACTGTTCTTGCTCGCCAGTTGGACGCTCAGACATAGGACGGTCTGAAATTGAGTAGTTTTTCTGGTGACACGGTAACGCACCGTTATTCAGTTTGAACTGTTTGTCTGCACGCATACGCAAGCAGCTAAGTAATTCATCAGAACTTGAGAAGATAGACGCGTTGCAGCCGCCAAACTCAGCCTTCAGTTGAGCACCAAATGCTGTGTACAGTGCAATCAAGCCCGGCTCTGTACCTAAACGCTCACCATAAGGAGGGTTTGACACAATCACACCATCATTGAACTCTGCAGGGCGTTTAAGCTTTGCTGCGTCACCTACTTCGAATTCAATCAACTCTTCAACGCCAGCACGACGTGCATTGTCACGCGCCGTTTTGATCATGCGTTCGTCGTTGTCATAACCGAAGAACTTACATTCTACTTTCTTAACGCCACGACGGCCTTGAACGTTCGCTTCTGCTTTCACTTCAGCCCAAAGCTCTGGTTCGAAATCTTCTAATGATTCAAAACACCATTTCTGACGTTTCACACCAGGTGCCATGTTTGCAGCCATCATCGCCGCTTCAATCACTAACGTACCTGAACCACACATAGGGTCTAGGAAAGGTTTCGTTGCATCCCAACCACTACGAAGAAGAATCGCTGCAGCAAGAGTTTCACGCAGTGGTGCGCGACCTGATTCTGGACGGTAGCCACGTTGATGAAGGCCACTGCCTACCATATCCACACCAAGAATCGCTTTGTCACGATGCAGACGAACGTGAATACGAATATCTGGATTTTCTTTGCTAATAGATGGGCGCGGTAAAGACTTCTTCTCGAAGCAATCTACAACGGCATCTTTTACTTTCATCGCACCGTATTGGCTATTACGGATTTCGTTGTTCGTGCCATTGAAGTCAACAACGAAACGCTTAGTGCTATGGAATTGATTTACCCAGTTAACCGCAGTGGTCGATAGGTAAAGATCCATGTCATCCATACAAGTGAATTCTGAAAGGACACGTACAAATCGAGAAGCCAAACGGCTCCACAAACAACAACGATAAATTTGCTCATTGGTGGCTTTGAATTTAACACCTGCTTGAACAGGTTTTGCGTTTGTAATCCCTAGTTGGGTTAGTTCTTCAACTAATAAATTCTCAAGGCCATTTGAGGTAACCGCTAGATATTGATTCATAGTGTTCTTTTATTGATAAAAATGAGCTCGATTATACCTGAATTTGCTATTAGAGCATCACACTAAACTCGTCTTTTCATTGAATCTTTCTACTAACTGCTTAGCAAATGGTCAGTCATGAAGCGATCGCTTACCCGCACTCCCTTACAACACAACAACTCTCAATCTTACAGAAATAACACTCATCGATAGGCTTAAATCATTAAGTGCATTTATATTCACCCTTAAATTGGTATATACCATACTGAAATTTAGGTTGAAATTTAGCAACAAAAGACCCCAAACAGGGAATAAACAGAGGAAACCCGCTATCGATAATGAGAGAATCGGTCTAAATTGAGGTTAAAAAAGATACGTTTTTTACAAATTAAATAAGTGAACAACGTCATTCAAATGAATGAACTACGTCGTATTTATTGAGATAGGCTTTTTTAGGCACAAAAAAATCGGCTATTAAGCCGATTATGGGGAAGGTATTACTGGTTTATTCGTAGCGATGGTTGGTCGAAATAATGCTCTAGTGATGCTCTAGATTAGAGATTAGAGGTTAACCCACCATAGCAATATGCGTTTGATGAAGGATGGCATTTGCGTCAGTCATTCTATCGTGCATGACTTTAATCGAGTCTCCAAAGCGTAAACCTTTTGAAGGGGTTAAGAGGAACTCTTCTAAGTCTACAAATGCACATAAGCTCGCACACTCTCCTACTTCCAATACAATGAAGTAACCAAGACTATGCTCGTTATTCATTTGTACAATATCCCCTTCTTGAGGATATTCATGGCCAGTGCCTTGTGAGTCGAAGAACCAGCTTTTAGGCTGTACAGGCTTATGAAAACGCTTCGCGGCCACGCAATAAAGTGCAAGCTCTGCTTGGCGTGGCTCAGACAGTTCTAAGCCAGAAATTTGTTCTTTGAAGGTTTGGTAGGAAGATGCATCATCAACAGTGAATTCATTATCTTTAAAAGCGCAGTCCACCAGCTTATTGCGGACCAGATTCGTTTTAAAAATCATATCCTCTCCGAGGTTTAGCATCAATGAACATTGCTGCTCATCGTAATACCAACTCCATGTATCGCTAGGTTTAAGCATCATTTCGTCTCACACTGTTGAACCATTCCATTAGGTAAAACGCAAAATTACCTTCAATTACAGTAATTTTACTGTGCGATAGGCAAAAAAAAAGAGGAAATGAATTCCTCTTTCTTATTGCTTTTCTCTACAACTCAGTGAGTTACAGTGTCTCTTTTATTAAGACGATGCCGGATTGTAGTCTTTGGACTAAGATCGTTTTTACGAACTATAGATTTTTGACGATATCGCCTACAAGACCTGGACCTTTGTAGATGAAACCAGAGTAAACTTGTACAAGCTTCGCGCCCGCCATCATTTTCTCTTTTGCAGCAACGTAAGAGTCAACGCCACCTACCCCGATGATCGGTAGTTGGTCACCCAGCTCTTGGTGAAGTTTGCGAACAACTTCAGTACTGCGAGATTGAACTGGACGCCCGCTTAGGCCACCCGCTTCATCGCAATGCTTCATGCCTTCAACGATACTGCGATCCAATGTCGTGTTGGTTGCGATCACACCGTCGATCTTATTTTTGATCAATGATTCACAAATCTGGCTGATTTCGTCATCACTTAGATCCGGAGCGATCTTAAGAGCAAGCGGGACATATTTGCCATGCTTCGCTTCTAATTCAGATTGCTTGGTTTTTAGCTCAGACAACAGATCATCAAGTGCTTCACCGTATTGTAGCGAACGAAGTCCTGGAGTATTTGGTGAAGAGATATTTACCGCAATGTAACCCGCGTATTGGTAAACCTTCTCCATACAGATAATGTAATCTTCTGCGCCCTTTTCAATTGGCGTGTCTTTGTTCTTACCAATATTGATACCTAAGATGCCGTCATAGTTAGACTTCTTAACATTCTCAATTAGGTTATCTACGCCTAGGTTGTTAAAGCCCATGCGATTGATAATACCTTCGGCTTCAACAAGACGGAACAGACGTGGTTTGTCATTACCTGCTTGTGGACGAGGAGTAACAGTCCCTACTTCTACAAAACCAAAACCCATTGCGCCAAATGCATCAATACATTCGCCGTTTTTGTCTAGGCCGGCAGCAAGGCCAACTGGGTTTTTAAAAGTAAGACCCATGCACTCTACAGGTCGGTGAGGTAATTGTTGGCGATACAAAAGATCAATAGGTGTGCCAGTGAAGCGTTTGAAATTTTGAATTGCAAGATCATGAGCCTTTTCGGCATCAAGTTGGAAAAAGCCAGTTCTGGCTAGACGGTAAAGCATTGTGCCTCCGATAGAAAAAAGCGCCGTGTAAACGGGGCGATATTATTTACTTATTTACCCAACTATTCAATCTATTACTGTCTGTAAGGGTAAGATAATCGAGTTTGCTAACGAATGAGGTTTATTATTAAGTAAACGTTACCGTATCCTCCGGCGAATAGTCCATTTGACTATCATTCGTGTAACGAGCATAGATTAACTCGACCTGGGATAAGCTAACTTGACCAAGCATAAGTGACTCAATGAAATAATCGGACACGTCATTCACTATTCAGCCAAATAGCACTGTTCTGTCAAATAACACTTTTCTGCCAAATAACATTGTTCGGCCAAACGAAAAAGGCAGACCTAATGGCCTGCCCTTGTTTCTTTTCGTTTTTATCTAATCGCTAGTCTGTTGACATGCAGTTCAGATTCAATAGCATCAATTCACGTAGTGCTACTGAGAACTTAGCAAACTCATGAACCGAACCCACTTTGAATTCATTCAAGATGCTTTCCCAACGATGTAAAGACACAGAATTACTTTCCATCCAATCATCAAGCGCTTTAATCACATCGATGTCTGAAGCACAACCGCAGTTAAGCACTTGGCCAGTTAGCTGACGTTGCTGCCAATCCAGATCTTCTCTGAATGCTGCACGCGCCAGTGCTTGCCAGTTGTTGTCTACTGCTTGGCCATTGATTTGCTTCAAGAACCAGTGCAAAGACAAGCGATCACCAAGATTGAAGTAAAGCTTAGACGCTTGTTGTACTGTTTTACCTGTTTCACGAGCTACTGTGGATATATCCAGTGCTGAGTACAAGCTAGACAAACGTGCGACGGAATTGGCTAACTCAGCGTTTACGCCTTGGTCAATCCATAGCTGTGCCATTGCGTTATGCTCTTCTACTTCAGAAGCCACTAGGTTTTCATCCAGTTTCTCTGTGATAGTAAGAACATCACCTTGGTAAAGTTCAATCAGTGCTTTCACCGACTGTTTACCGGTACGGTTTCTTAACAACCAACGAGCCAAGCGACGAAGTGTACGGCGAACATGGTAGATCAATTCATATTGAGCTTCAGAACTTGAAACATTGTCCAGTTCACGGATGCTCTTCAGAACTTTGCCAAGACCGTAGATTTCACGTGATGCCGCGTAAGCATTGGCAATATCAACGATATTTGCGCCCGTCTCTTCTTGCAGACGAGTGACGAAGTTACAACCCATCTCGTTAACCATTTGGTTAGCCAGTGCCGTCGCAATGATTTCAGAACGTAGTGGATGATTATCCATGTGCTGAGAGTAGTTACGACGTAACGCTGTTGGGAAGTATTGCATAAGCTGTTGAGCATGGAATTCATCATTAGCGATATCATCACTAACAAGATCTTCTTTAAGCACCATTTTTCCGTAAGCGACAAGTACAGAAAGCTCTGGTCTTGTTAGGCCTTGGCCCTGCTTTTCACGCTCAAGCAGTGTTTCGTCATCTGGGATGTATTCCAAACCACGATCCAAGTACCCTGCTTTTTCCATTGTATGAATAAAGCGGATTTGCTCTTTGACTAAGCCAACACCTTGATGCTCAGTAACCGAAATAGACTCAGCTTGGCAATATGCGTCGTCTAATACGATTTCGCCCACTTCATCTTCCATCGATTCAAGCACTTGGTTACGTTGCTTAACGGTTAGATCACCATTAGACACCAAACCATTCAAGAAGATCTTAATGTTTACTTCATTATCTGAGCAGTCAACACCGCCAACGTTATCAACGAAGTCAGTATTAACGCGGCCACCCGTAAGCGCGTATTCAATACGACCCAATTGAGTCATACCCAAGTTACCGCCTTCACCAACAACCTTAGCTTTCAGGTCACGGCCATCAATACGAAGCACGTCATTTGCACGGTCACCCACATCAGTATGAGTCTCGTTTGAAGACTTAACGTATGTACCGATACCGCCATTCCAAAGAAGATCAACCTGCATAGACAAGATCGCTTTGATCAAGTCATTCGGTGCCATTGATGCTTTCTTGGTACCCAGCATTTTCTGAATTTCAGGTGTCAAAGGGATAGATTTAGCTCGACGAGAGAAGATGCCACCACCTTGAGAGATAAGGTCTTTGTTGTAATCTTCCCAGCTTGAGCGAGGCAGATTAAACAAGCGCTCACGCTCTACCCAGCTTGATGCTGATTCTGGATTCGGGTCGATGAAGATATGCATGTGGTTAAACGCAGCTTGCATACGAATATGCTTAGACAACAGCATGCCGTTACCAAACACATCGCCCGCCATATCACCTACACCGATAGCGGTGAAGTCCGTTGTTTGACAGTTGATGCCCATTTCACGGAAGTGACGTTTAACAGATTCCCAACCACCTTTCGCGGTGATACCCATTGCTTTATGGTCGTAACCGTTAGAACCACCAGAGGCGAACGCATCGCCTAACCAGAAATTGTATTCATCAGATACTGAGTTTGCTAGATCTGAGAACGTTGCAGTTCCTTTATCTGCAGCAACAACCAAGTACGGATCATCTTCATCGTGACGAACAACACTCTTAGGTGGGATAACCTCGCCTTCAATGATGTTGTCTGATACGTCTAGTAGCGCACGGATGAAGCGCTTGTAACAACGTTGACCTTCAGCGAAGATCTCATCACGGCCAGACATCATGTGCTGACGCTTACAAACGAAACCACCTTTTGCACCAACCGGTACAATTACTGTGTTCTTAACTTGTTGTGCTTTAACTAGGCCTAGAATCTCAGTACGGAAATCCTCTTGACGGTCTGACCAACGTAAACCACCACGAGCGACTTTACCGCCACGTAGATGCACACCTTCAATGTCTGGTGCGTAAACGAAGATCTCAAAAGCAGGAACCGGCGCTGGAATATCTGGAATCTCGCTTGGTCTCATTTTCAGAGCCAACCAAGGTTTAGACTGTTTGTTGTCGTCTAACTGATAGTAGTTAGTACGAAGCGTTGCTGTGATCATTTCCATGTAGCGACGAATGATACGATCATCATCCAAGCTCTCTACATGATCCAACTGCTCAGTGATCTTCTTGATAAGATCTTGTTGGCCTTTCGCGCTGCCCTTCAATTTAGGATCAAAACGCTTGCCGAATAAGCTCACTAACCCTTTCGCTAGATCTGGGTAATGAGACAATGTGTCTTCAATGTATTGTTGACTAAATGGGAAACCAACTTGGCGCATGTAACGCGCATACGCACGTAAGATTGAGATTTCACGGCCAGAAAGACCTGCACCCAATACCAAGCGGTTGAAACCATCGCTGTCTAACTCACCCGCCCAAATCGCAGCAAAGGCTTGTTGGAATAGATCGCGAGCTTCACGAAGATCAATCGTCTTGTCACTCTTGTGTAGCATCGAGAAATCAAGGATCCAATAAGTCACCCCATTGGTCTTGCGCACTTCATAAGGTGATTCACCAATAACGCGCAGACCAAAGTTTTCAAGCATTGGCATAACATCAGACAAGTGAATCGGCTCATCACTGTGGTAGAACAATTTCAAACGAACAGCTTTAGAGTCTGCCGCCTCTTCTTGAGGTCGGTAGAAAAGCATGCCCAGTTTGTTGTCTTCACTTAGTGCTTCTAGACGCTCGATATCCGCAACAGCAGAACCAGGCATCATGTCTTCTTTGTACGAACGTGGGAATGCACGCATGTACTCTTTCGATAACGGAAGACCTTTGCTCTCACCGAAGTTAGCAACGATTGATTCAGACAGGCGGTCATCCCACGTAGACGATACTTCCATTAAATTTTGCTCAATTGTTTTCACGTCCACATCCATGTTGTTGTTATCAACACGAACAATATAGTGCGTTCTTGCCAGTGGGCTTTCAGAGAAGTACGTCGTGAATTCAACTTCTTCTTCGCAGCCAAAGTATTGCTTCAAGATGCGCTGGGTTTGACGACGAAGCTCGGTGTTGTAACGATCTTTTGTTACGTAAACCATACAGCTGAAGAAACGGCCAAACGGGTCTTTGCGAACGAACAAACGCAGAAGATCGCGATCCTGCATTTGTACAACGCCCGTACCCACTTCAAGTAGCTCTTCTTCTCGAGCTTGAAGCAGTTCATCACGCGGATAGTTTTCTAGAATATTGTGCAGTGCTTTATAAGAGTATGAACCCTTGCGGTAACCACTTGCATCTAAGATACGCTCAACTTTCTCGCGAACTAGAGGAATGGTTTCAACGGTTTGGTTATAAACGGCAGAAGTGTAAAGACCCGTAAAGCGGTGCTCACCAATGACCTTGCCGTTTTTATCAAACTTTTTGATACCGATGTAATCATTGTAAGCTGGGCGGTGAATACGTGAAGCCGTGTTGCCCTTGGTTACGATCAATACATACGGTTTTTTCGCTTCTAAGCGTGCCGAGTCTGAAAACTCAGACAGCTTAACGTTGCGTACACGATCTGAATTTGCGAACAAACCAAGGCCTTGCTCCTTGGTAGGTTGTAGTTCCGTGTCGCCATTTACAGAAACAAGGTCATATTCCTTGTAGCCCATAAACGTAAAGTTGTGCTCGCCTAACCAACGAAGGAAAGCCAGAGTTTCATCAAAGCGCTGGCCATCGACTGGAATCGTCTCTTTTTGCTGTTCAACTTGATTGGTGACTTCTTCAAGTCTTTCTACCATTTGTAGCCAGTCATTAACCACAAGGCCAGTATCGGTAAAAATATCCAGCAGCTCTGTTTTAAGCGCTGTCATTTCAGCTTTGCTGCTAAGACGGTCAACCTCAATATGGAAAAGCGATTGGAATGCACCTTCATTGTTGCTGACACCAACAACACTTCCCTTATCAGAACGGGAGATTTGTGTTGGGTTGTGAAGCATAAGGTGAGAAGAGAGGTCGAGGCGAGTTAATGCCATTTTTACAGAGTCAACGAGGAATGGGCTATCTGGTACCACTATCTCAACGATAGTGTGAGTAGATTGCCAGCCTTGGCGACTTACTGTCGGGTTAAAAACACGGACAGAAATTTCGTCGGCTTTCTTTTCATTGATGTGATGCCATAAGCTAACTACAGCACCGTATAAATCGGATTCGTTTCTCTGAGTCAGGTCGTCGTGAGAAACGTTACTAAACAAGTGTTGAGCAAGTTGAGTTACGAGAGGTCGATGAGCAAGGTCAAGTTTGTCTTGAATCAGTTTGTACACTTTTTCAAGTAAAACTGGAACCACAGTTTCACGTGCGGTCATAGTCACACTCCACAATTAGAATTATATTTTATTATTAGGGGGCTTACTTAAGCTGGTGTTTGAATTGAGCCGTTGAGCTCTTTTCTACTAACGAGTTAAGCAAAGGTAATGCATTCATTTATTGTAAAAGCATTATTGAGAAATAGTTAATTGTTTTGGAGGTGGTAAGAGGTGAAATGTTTGATTATGTGATTAAGATTCCTTTTAACTCACTAGGCACGCCAAGGTTTACAGAGCTTCCAACTTAATAAACTTATTTTTTTGGTCAGTTGTCAGTCTAAACTGCCCTCTAACCCCTATTTGTGTAAGAAAAGGTCTGAACCGAGTTGCAGGTAACTGTAGGCGTAATCCAGTGGTCGTTATCACTTGGACTTTACTTGCCGCACCAGAATAGCTGGCCAAAAACTGCTGATATGAGATGTTAAGTTGGAAAATATAGCGATTCATACGATACCTGTGTAAATATACAGCACCAGTGTTTTTTGGCACTTAACGATGTCTGACTGTACAACTGAGCTTGAAAACTTGTCTAGCTTATCGAAAATTCGATGACCCAGAAACAAAAAAATCAGTGGCAGATATTCTCTACCACTGATGACTTTTGTTATTAATAACCAGTTTATTAGCAAGCCGCTTATTAGCAAACCACTTATTAACAAACAGTTACCTTAATGAGCGCGAACTTAAGCCTCTAGTGCTTTCGTCACTTTCTCAAACAAGTCTTTTGCTAGGTTGTCCATGTTCTTTAACGTCTCAAGTTCTTTTCTGATCAGAGCTTGGCGGGCATCGTCGTACTTACGGAACTTAAGCAGCGGGTCAATCAAGCGCGAAGCCACTTGCGGGTTGCTGCTGTTCAGCTCACGTAGGATCTCGCCAGCAAACGCATAACCTTGACCTGACTTGTCATGGAATTGAACCGGGTTCATGTTTAAGAACGAACCAACCAAGTTACGAGTGCGGTTCGGGTTTTTCAAACTGAACGCTTGGTGTGACATAGACGCCTTGATCACTTCAAGTGCGTTTGAACTTGGGTTCGTTCCTTGAAGAGCAAACCACTTGTCCATGACAAGACCATCGTGTTTCCACTTATCGCTGTAATCCGCCATTAAAGTTTCACGACATGGGAGTTGAGCACTATTCGCCGCGCCCATTGCTGCCATTGTATCTGTCATGTTGTTTGCTTGCTGGTACATAGCGACAACCAAGTCATTACCCTTTTCAGTATGAGCCAAGTAACTTAGACAAACTTTACGCAGAGTTCGCTTACCAATTGAATCATGGTCAATCGTGTATTCTGTTAGTGCGTGACTGTGGTAAACCGCAGCAAGTTCATCTTCGAGCTCTTTCGCTAGCGTCACTTTCATCGCTTTCAATACAGATGCAACCGCATCGATATCGACACGCTCATACCAACCAGACACTTCATTATGACTTGGTAGAGAAAGCATCTCTGCAATAAAAGCTGGCTCTAAAGAATCACTAAGCAGTACGCCACGGAATGCATCAATAACAGAAGCTGAAAGCTCAAACTCTTGACCTTGTTGAACCTTCTCAACGTTACTGCGGATGTACTTAGCCAATAGCATTTGACCCGCATCCCAACGAGAGAACTCATTGCGAGCATTCACCATCAGGAAGATCAGCTCTTCATCTGAATAATCGTATTCCAATTTCACTGGCGCAGAGAATTCACGAAGTAGCGATGGGATCGGTTGATCTGAAACGTTTTCAAACACAAACGTTTGTTCCGCTTCTTTCACATCTAATACATTGTGAACTGGCTGACCGTTACATTGTAACTCAATCACATCACCCGACGCTGTGTATAGCTCGATATCTAGTGGAATATGCAGAGCCTGCTTTTCGGTTTGCTCATGAGTTGGCGCTGTTACTTGGCGAGTCGTTAACGTGTACTCTTTTTTCTCTGCATCGTAGTGGCTTTCAACAGAAAGCGTCGGCGTACCAGACTGGCTGTACCATAAACGGAACTGAGACAGATCAACACCCGACGCATCTTCCATTGCCGCGACGAAGTCTTCACATGTTGCCGCCGTGCCATCGTGACGTTCAAAGTACAGCTTCATGCCTTTTTGGAAACCTTCCTCACCCAACAATGTGTGGATCATTCGGATCACTTCACTGCCCTTTTCGTATACTGTCAATGTGTAGAAGTTATTCATTTCTATCACTTTTTCAGGACGAATTGGATGAGACATAGGGCTCGCATCTTCAGCGAATTGTGGGCCGCGAATAATACGAACGTTATTGATGCGGTTTACTGCACGAGAACCAAGATCAGAAGAGAACTCTTGGTCACGGAATACCGTTAAACCTTCTTTCAAGCTTAACTGGAACCAATCGCGACACGTCACTCGGTTACCAGTCCAGTTATGGAAATATTCATGGCCAATGACGGCTTCAATACCTAGGTAATCGGTATCAGTTGCTGTTTGGTCATTTGCTAAAACAAACTTAGAGTTGAATACGTTCAGGCCTTTGTTTTCCATCGCGCCCATGTTGAAGAAATCAACGGCCACGATCATGTAGATGTCTAAGTCATACTCAAGATTGAAACGCTCTTCGTCCCACTTCATTGAGTTAATCAAAGAAACCATCGCGTGATTTGCGCGGTCGAGGTTACCTTTGTCGACAAAGATTTCTAGATCGACATTACGACCTGACTGCGTTGTATACACGTCACGAAGTACATCGAAGTCACCCGCAACTAAAGCAAACAGGTACGCAGGTTTTGGATGTGGGTCTTGCCATTTTACCCAGTGACGACCATTTTCAGCTTCGCCTTCATCTACACGGTTACCATTACTTAATAAGAATGGGTTTTCGGCTTTGTCTGCGATGATCGTTGTCGTGAATTTCGCCAACACATCTGGGCGATCCATGTAGTAAGTAATACGACGGAAACCTTCCGCTTCACATTGAGTACAGAATGCACCACCCGATTTGTACAAGCCTTCAAGAGCGCTGTTCCCTTCAGGGTCGACTTCAGTCACGATCGTTAGCGTAAATTCTTTCGGAAGGTCATTCAGAGTAAGTAGAGTTTCAGACTGCTCATATTGCGTCCACTCCGTACCTTCTACCAAAACAGACACCAACTTCAAGCCTTCACCATCAAGTACTAATGTCGAGCTTTCTTTCTCCTGCTTAACACTAGAAACAGCGGTAATGATGGATGCCGAATCGTACAAATCGAAAGTAAGATCAATTTCAGAAATAGTGTGAGATGGTGATTGATAATCTTTACGATATTTGGCTTGAGGTGTATGTGCCATGACGGGTTCCTTTTGATCGTTATACGTAATTATATTTTAACTGTATATATCTAAAGGTTGAGCGCCAAGAACACAAGAGGATTATTGAAAAAAGGAGGCATTGTAGGAAAATGCCTCCATGTTTTGCTATTTTATCAATCAAATCAGGCGGGAACGGCTAAGAAATGAACTGTGAACCATATTATCAACGAGCCTGACTTTACGGCGAGATATAGTGCTTAACGAATGCGATTAAGCACCGCAAACATGTCTCCTTCTTCACCTTGAAGCGTCAACACATCACTGTTCAATGTGTAACGAGTACCGTGTTCGCCATTTTCATACAGCAATACTAATTGGTCGCCTTCGGTGTAATACACTCCGCGACGAATGACTTCTCCCCCTTCTTCATCGGACACTCGGAACATGAAGATAAAGTCAGGCTGAAGCACTAAATCCATTTTTTGAATGTTACTGGCACGCAAATCGCTTCCGGACAGTTCGGCACTTGACCATATTCCTGCCAGGGCGTTGGGCAAGGCTTTGGTGAACATAACGCCGTTAAGGTTCAGCATATTGTGATTACTGCTGTAAGCGTAAACCTGAGGCTCAGAAGTATTCAAACCCAAAATAATGGTGTCTTCATTGGCGTTATACAAACCTTCCCAATGGTCGACACTGTAGTCTTTCTTCTGAATATCAATGGAGAAAGAGTAGTTTGAATCGAGAGTCAACTTGATTGCTCTAAAATTTTCAGTGCCTTGTTCAGGATCTGGGTTCATCAAATACCAATCACCAAGCAACAGAGGAAGGTCAAAATGAGATAGATTGCTATCACTTTTTGATTGTTGATCGTTCGAAGCTACCTCGCTCCCAAAAGCAACAAAACTTAAACAAGATAAAAATAGTAGAATCCATTTCATACGCGCCCCCTCGTTTTCTTTAAGCTTAGGCACGTAATGAATAGAAAGCGAAAAAATATGATCCAAGTCACTAAATTTTAAGTGCAAAGTAACTTAAATGTCATTATTCGACGCAAAATAGAGCTAAATAACCCTGAGTATTGAGTGTTCTTTGCGACTATCTCAACGGTTACAATCAGGTATTCCTGTCAAATCATAGACACAAAAAAAGCGAGCCTAGGCCCGCTTTTTAAATTGTGCATCTTTAAACAATCACCTTTTAACAGGTATTTGCTCTATTTCTTGATCATATCCAGCATGATAGCAACAGACTCATCAAGATAAGCATCCGGGGCTTCATAGTCTTTAGGAATATCATCTAACGTTTTAAATGCCTCTAATTTAGCGGCTTTTTGACGTTGGTTGATACGATCTAGACGAAGCATATCCGCATCATCGCTCTCTTGCTGACGTACCTTTTCATTCAAAGAAAGGTCGTTATCGTCTTTATCTGCCTTATATTTTTCAATATCTTGCGCAATAAAACCGAATTCCATGTCAGTAGCAATGCGAGCTTGATGTTGGGCAGTCAAAGCAATTATTTCGTCATCGTTACGCTGTAACACTGAATAATTTGCTTTATCAATACTGTCCCAAGGCAGAGCATTATCTTCAACACTTTCACCAGTATCAGCAGGATCAATTGGCGTTGGATAAGCAATATCAGGTACTACACCTTTGTTTTGCGTACTGCCACCATTGATTCGGTAGAATTTCTGGATTGTGTATTGAACGTAGCCCAACTCTTTATCGAATAAATCATAGATATGATTCAAAGAGCGATGTTGTTGTACCGTTCCTTTACCGAAAGAGTTTTCGCCAAGAATGATTGCACGACCGTAATCTTGCATCGCTGCCGCAAAGATCTCAGAGGCTGAAGCACTGTAGCGATTGACCAATACCGTTAGTGGACCTTGGTAACTAATTTCGCCATCAGTATCACTGTTCACTTTGACACGACCGTAGCTATCACGCACCTGAACAACGGGTCCCTCTTTGATAAACAAACCAGAGAGTTCAGTTGCTTCAGTGAGTGCACCACCACCGTTGTTTCTCAGATCAACAATAATGCCTTCAACACCTTGCCCTTTAAGCTCAGTGATCAGTTTGTCTGTATCTTTAGAAAGACCAACATAGAAGCTTGGTACTTCTAGTACACCAATCTTCTTGCCATCTTTCTCGATAACTTCTGATTTAACAGCGCGGTCTTCTAAACGAATCTTATCGCGTACAATTGTGACAACGTGACTTTTTGCATCTTTACCATCTGGCAGGATCTGTAGCTTAACTTTGGTCCCTTTCGGTCCTTTGATTAATTGCACTACATCGTCTAAACGCCAGCCGATAACATCAACAATCTCTTCGCCATCTTGACCGACACCAACAATACGATCACCGTCGCTCAATTGTTTGCTGTTTGACGCAGGGCCACCAGCAACGAGAGATCGAATAACGGTGTAGTCGTCAGTCATCTGAAGTACAGCACCAATACCTTCTAAAGATAGATTCATCTCTGATTGGAATTGCTCTGCATTTCTTGGAGAAAGGTAGCTGGTGTGAGGATCAACTTCACGCGCAAATGCGTTCATGTAGATTTGGAAAGCATCTTCATTATGCGATTGCGTGATACGCTTCATCGCATTGTTGTAACGCTTTTCCAAAACTTCTTGAATCTCTGGCCACTCTTTACCAGTAAGTTTTAGGTTCAACGCATCGTATTTAACACGCTTCCTCCAAAGCTCATTCACTTCGGCGATATCTTTCGGCCATTCCGCTTCATTGCGATTGAGCTCAATACTTTCATCGGTATCAAACTTAATCTCAGTGTCTAGCAAAGACAGCGCATACTGAAAACGTTCAAAACGCTTCTGCATAGAAAGATTATAAACATCGAAAGCAATCTGGTTATTACCCGCTTTCAGCTGATCATCAATTTGAACAGATGATGAGGAGAAAGAGTCAATATCAGCTTGAGTGAAGATATTACGATTATAATCCAGCATCTCTAAATAACGATTAAAGATAGCTTGAGAGAAATCATCGTTGAGATTGAAGTGTTTATAGTGAGAACGAGTAAATCGAGAAGTAACACGTTTACTAGCAGTTTCGTGTTGGGCCTCAGGAACGAGTAAAGGTAAATCGTCCTGATCTAATTTGGCTTCAAGAGCCTGAGCTGAAGCTGCTAGACAAAAGCTAGCAGCAATCAGTGTCAATTTTGAACGGCATTTCATGCGTAGGAGTATCTCCTTTAAGCGCGCAAGTGCTCCGCTTTAACAACCATTTGTAGGCCGTTTGCTAACTGAACACGCACATCTTCCTTATTGATTTCAACAATGGTCGCAGCCATGTTTCCTGTACCCATGTTCACATTTACTTCTTTGCCAGCGATGAATTCGTCAGCGTTCAAAGCGCGTGTTTCTACAGGCTTTTCTACTTTCGGTGCTTTAGGCGCTTGACGACGAGGCTGTTGAGCTTTCTTCGCCTTAGCTTTCGCTTTGCCTTCTTCACGAGCTTTCTGTGCTTGTTCTTTACGACGAGCCTGAACTTTCGCTTTGCTTTCTGCAAGTGTAGCTTTAGCGTGCTCAACGTGCTCTTCTTCTAACGTGCCACACGTGTTGCCGTCTAGGTCAACACGATCTGCGCCAGCTTTTACGCCGTGCAGGTAACGCCATGATGATGTGTACTGTCTTAACGCTGCACGAAGCTGAGTCTTACTTACTTTTTCGTCTTCATTTAGACGTTCAGCAAGATCTTGAAAAATACCAATTTTAAGTGGTTTTGCTTCACCTTCTAGAGTAAAGCATTTAGGGAAACATTCAGCAATATATGCGATAACTTCTTTGCTGTTTTTTAACTTTTCAGTGTTTTCCATGTGGGTTCCTGGTTTTTGCGGTTTTCCGCGAGCATTAAGAAAATATTTTTACGTATTATAGAGAGATGCTTGGGAAAAACCACAGTAAGAGAATAATTTATGCCTTGTTCGCGTGCGAATTAAGCACCTTTTCCACTTCAGCCATAAAAAATGTCAATCCGTCTTCATCAATTTGCGAAAAACGACCAATATTTGGACTATCGATATCAAGAACACCCACAACTTTGCCACCGATAGAGAATGGAATAACGATTTCTGAGTTACTTGCAGCGTCACAAGCGATGTGACCTTCGAACTCATGCACATCATGAATACGCTGAACTGTATTTGTCGCAACCGCAGTTCCACACACACCACGCCCTACCGGAATTCGAACACAAGCAGGTTGGCCTTGGAATGGGCCCAGTACTAGTTCGTCTTTTTCCTTAGCTAGGTCTTGCTTGATTAAATAGAAACCTGCCCAATTCAGTTCATCCAATTCCATGAATAAGAATGAACTAATGTTTGCAAGATTTGCAATTAGATCGGTTTCAGATTCAATTAATGCAACAGCTTGTTTGGTTAAGCGTTGGTAATGTTCTATTTTCATATTAACTTCCAATTAAATTGAGACTTCCATTATCAAGAGAACGCAGTAAAATGCGGCCATCAAACTAAATAGGACTTATTCTCATTACAATGAACAATTCAGAAGACACTATTAGCCGTTCTTGGTTGATAACTCAAGTAAAAAAACACAAGTCCAAATTACTGTTTGCTAACTTTGTTGCCATTCTTGCAACATTAATTAGCGTCCCTATCCCTCTGCTTATGCCACTCATGGTCGATGAAGTTTTGCTTGATAAGCCAGCTTCAGGGTTAGAGATGATGAATCATCTACTTCCAGTCTCATTGCAAACGCCGACTGGTTATATTGCGCTTACTCTCTTGTTGGTTATCTTAATGCGCTCGGCCAGCCAAGCGCTGAATATTCTACAAGGTCGACAATTTACTTTGGTTTCCAAAACGATCACCTACCAGATGCGTAGCAAGATGATCGATAAACTTGGCCGCATTAGCATCCGACAATATGAGACCAAGGGCAGCGGCGGTATTAATGCTCACCTAATTACAGACATAGAGACCATTGATAAGTTCATTGGCTCGACCCTTTCTAAATTTATCATCAGTTTCTTGACGGTGTTCGGAACCGCTATCGTCCTACTATGGTTAGAGTGGCGACTTGGGCTATTTATCTTACTGGTCAATCCTGTTGTTATTTATTTTTCTCGTAAACTCGGCAGCCGAGTTAAACACCTCAAAAAATATGAGAACCAGTCTTTTGAGCGTTTTCAGAATCGCTTAGTTGAAACCTTGGATGGCATCTATCAACTCCGTGCCGCTAATAAGGAGCGTATCTTTCTTGATGAACTTAAAGTTCAAGCAAACCAAGTGAGAATCGATGCTGATAAATACGCTTGGCAATCTGAAGCCGCCGGTCGGGTGTCCTTTTTACTGTTTCTGTTAGGCTTTGAACTGTTCCGCGCCGTCGCCATGCTGATGGTGTTATTTAGTGATTTAACCATTGGCCAAATTTTCGCAGTCTTCGGCTACTTATGGTTCATGCTCGGCCCTGTTCAAGAGTTATTAGGCATTCAGTTTTCGTGGTATAGCGCGAAAGCAGCGCTGCAACGTATTAACGACCTACTGCAACTAGAAGAAGAACATCGCCCTGTTAGCAAGGTAAACCCTTTTGATGACCATAAAGAAGTGACAGTCGACATTGAAGACGTTACATTCTCTTACACATTAGAAAACACTGTTTTAAACAGGCTATCGCTACACATTCCAGCAGGAAAAAAAGTTGCCTTAGTAGGTGCTAGCGGTGGTGGTAAATCAACGTTGATCCAGTTGTTAATTGGGGTTTATCAAGCCGACTCTGGTTGTATACGCTTTAATGGTGAAACAACGGACGACATCAGCTTTGACATAATACGCAGTCAAATTGCCGTTGTTTTACAACAACCTATACTCTTTAACGATACATTAAGGCATAATCTGACCCTTGGTGCTGAATACGATGAAATGTCGTTGTGGCGGGCGCTTGAAGTCTCTCAAATGCAAGATGTTATCAAACAGCTGAGTAATGGCTTGGATACGCAAATTGGTAGGAATGGCGTTCGACTGTCTGGCGGTCAACGACAACGCTTAGCGATCGCCCGCATGGTGCTGAGTAACCCTAAGTTTGTTATTCTTGACGAAGCGACATCTGCACTGGATACAGCAACAGAGTCAGCACTGCATAAAGCACTAAGCGAGTTTTTGAAAGATCGCACAACTTTGATAGTGGCTCATCGATTATCAGCGGTGAAACAGGCCGATCTAATCTATGTTTTAGAAGATGGGCAAGTCACACAGACGGGAACGCATGGTGAATTGGTTGAACAACAAGGACTATATCAAACACTCTATGGCAGTGTGCAATCGCACGCCTGATGTTTATTGTTCTAGGGACTTAAATCAGTGTAGTTCTAGGCATTTAAATCAGCTTAAAAGTCTGATTAGTGTTTCAACTTGGGAGGTCGCGTGACCTCCCCATCCGAAACCAACTCTTTATCGACTCAGCACCAGTTGTCAACTGAGTCTCCGTTGACAACTAAGTCTCCGTTAGCAACTGAGTCTCCGTTAAGAACCGAGCACCAGTGCGATAGCAGCTCTGTACGTCTGTGTCAGGGCTGCGAACTCCCCGTTGATAAAATGGATATCCCTCTGGGAAAATCCGCATATTGTCCAAGGTGCGGCACCCAGCTTTACCGAGGCGGTACACCGAGCCTGTCTGGAAACCTAGCAATCGCGATTACCTGCTTATTGCTGTTTATCCCCTCACACTTTTTTGAATTTATCAGTATTCGTCTGATTGGCGTCATGATACCTGCGACGTTACCATCAGGTGTCTTTACTTTAATGGGTGAAGGCTTCCCTCTACTAGGCCTACTCATCCTATTCTGCAGTTCGATCGCCCCGTTACTCGTTTGTACCTCTGTACTCGTCACTCATGCAGCATTGCGCTTTAAGATTTTCACGCCATTTAGGTATGCGTTATCCATCATCCAGACATTAAAGCATTGGATGATGTTGGATGTATTTCTGGTAAGTTTGGCTGTCTCATGCTTCAAACTGCAGGATTACTCCGATATTTTTGTCGGCCCTGGTTTAGTTGGATTGATTTTACTGCAGCTTTTCAGTGTATTACTGGTAAGCCGTATCAGTGTGCGTCGCTATTGGGAAGCTTGGGCTCAAGAGTCTGATTACTCTTTTGTAGAAAGTAAGAACGTACACTGCCACAACTGCCACCTTTCTCAACCTGAAGGTCATACTTGCGTACGTTGTCACCATGACTTATATCACCGTAAGCCCTACTCTATACAGAAGACATGGGCTCTATTGTTTGCTGCGTCAGTGGCTATCGTACCAGCCAACGTTATTCCTATTTCAATCCTTATTACAAACGGACAAAGGTTAGAAGACACGATAATTTCTGGTGTCGCTTCGCTAATCAATAGCGACATGTATGGCATCGCAGCGATCATTTTCATTGCCAGTATCGTCGTGCCTGTTGCGAAAATACTTGGCCTAACGTACATCTTGATTTGTATCAAGATGAAGCGCGCGGTTTACCACAGGCAGCGCATGACCATCTATTTCATTGTGAAGTGGGTGGGAAAATGGTCGGTGATGGATCTGTTCGTTATTTCGATCATGATGACCTTGGTCGACCGTGGACAGATTTTAAACTTTACACCAGGTTATGGTGCAGTCGCTTTTGGTGTCGTTGTTGTTCTCACGATGCTGGCAGCGGAAAGCTTAGATCCTAGGCTAATTTGGGATAACTACACCTCTAAAGATGAGTCAGTGAATGAACAACGATAACCAATCACAAACGTCATATTCACCAGAAGTAAGAAAAAACAAAGGCATCTCACCTTTGTGGATTTTGCCGATATTAACCGTCGCCTTAGCCGGTTGGTTGGTCATGAAATCGATACACGATGCAGGGCAACGTGTGCAGATATACTTCTCAAATGCCGCAGGTTTAGTCGCAGGTCGAACAACGATTCGTTACCAAGGCTTAGAGGTGGGTATGGTACGCGACATCACCTTGTCCAAAGATTTATCGAGCATCTATGTCGATGCTGACATCTACCCAGAAGCGAAGAAGCTACTTTCAAAGGGCACACGTTTCTGGCTCGTAAAACCAACGGCGAGTTTGTCTGGTATCTCAGGGCTAGACGCGCTTGTTTCGGGTAACTACATTGCTATTCATCCTAGCGAAACGAAAGAAGAACCAGAAACCGTTTTCCAAGCCCTAGAATCGTCCCCTTCTGATTTACTCGCTTCTGAAGGTTTGAACATTTCACTGACAACCAAAGATCTGGGCGGCGTGTCTGTTGGCTCTCAAATCGTTTATCGTAAAATTCCAATTGGTGAGGTTTACAACTACCAGTTAAACGACAACGCGAAATCCGTTACGATCCAAGCGTCGATTAAAGATGAATACAGCCATATCATTACCGACCAAAGCCGTTTTTGGAATGTCAGTGGTTTAGGTGCCAGTATCGGATTTTCTGGTGTTGATGTTCGTTTAGAGAGCCTAAGTGCATTGCTTGGTGGTTCAATTGCGGTTGACTCTCCCGGAGAAGGTCAGCCCGTCGAGATGAACACCAAGTTCAAGCTCTACCCAGATTTGAAAACCGCCGGTCGTGGCATCTCTATAAAGATCGCCGTGCCAGATGACAACAAGATCAGCGCAACAGGCGCTCCGATCATGTATCGAGGCATTGAAATCGGTCAGATCACTGATTTATCTTTAAGCGAAGGTCGCGAAAATGTGGTCGCATCTGCGGCTATCCAACCGGCATTCAGTGACTTTTTGAATAGCGGCAGTAAATTCGTTTTAGAAGAAGCTGAACTGTCACTCACTGGTATGAAAAACATTGCCAACTTAGTGACAGGTAACTTTTTAACCTTGGTACCGGGCGAAGGTGAAAAGGCGCGTCGATTTACTGCGATTCGTAAAAACGAGTTCAGTCAGGAACAAGAAAAGTCAGTCGCGATTCGCTTAACATCGAACAATTCATTCGGATTGGATGTCGGTACACAACTGCTCTACAAAGGCATTGCCGTTGGCTCTATCATTCAAGTTGGCTTAGTTGATGGTGTTGGTACTGGCTCTGACAAGCACGAAGTGTTTATGGATGCGCTTATCGATAACGAATATGCGCACCTAATCAAAAGCCACAACCGTTTCTTTGTGACAGGCAGTGCGACCGCAGAGCTGACCGAATCAGGTCTAAGTGTTACGGTTCCACCGGCAAAACAGCTTCTTACTGGCTCGATCAGCTTTGTGAGTGAAGGTAAACCTGAAGTTCGAACTGACTACCAGCTTTTCCAAAGCAAGTCGTTAGCAGAAATCGCTAAGTTTAATCAGTCAGGCTCAAAGACGCTTTCGTTATTTGCTAGTGAGTTACCTTCAATTTCTAAAGGCAGCCCACTGCTCTACCGTAACCTACAAGTGGGTAGCATTTCGGATTTTCAGCTTGCAGATGGTGGTGTAAGAATCAAAGTCACGATCGAAAATCGTTACACGCACTTACTCAATAAACATACCGTTTTTTGGAACCGCTCAGGCGTTGAGATTGATGCTTCGCTATCGGGTATTAGTATTAAAGCGGCACCCGTTAAAACGCTAATTCAGGGTGGTATTGCTTTTGATTCGCTTCCCGGTATAGACAATAAGCTTGGCGATGTCTGGAAGCTGTACAAAGATTCTAAATCCGCTCGAAAATTTGGCCGCGCGATTACGATTACCTCTTCTGGCGATCAAGAAGTCAGCAAGGGTATGGCGATCAAATACCAAGGTGTCACTGTAGGTGAGGTCACTTTGGTGATCCCTAACTTCAATAAAGGCGGCATTGAAATTACCGCGCGAATCTTACCTGAGTACGTTGACAAGATTGCCGTGGCGAACAGTCACTTCTGGTTGGCAGAACCTGAGATCGGCCTTAATGGCATCAAAAACGTCTCTGCGCTTCTCTCTAAGCACATCAACGTAGATCCGGGCAATGGTGACAGAAGTACGAAATTTAAGCTTAGCAAAGGACCAGTGCAGCCTGAAGGCAAGATATTCCAGCTACAAAGCGAAACGCGAGGCTCGGTGTCTGAAGGCACGCCTATCCTATTCCGTGAGCTAGAAATCGGTAGTGTTATCGATGTTCAACTCGGCGAGTTTGCTGACCGCATCATCTCTACGATTCAAATAGAACCTGACTACGCGTATCTGATCCGCGCAAACACAGTGTTCTGGAACGTGTCGGGTGTCGATGTTTCTATCGGTCTCTCGGGTGCAAACATCAAAGCCGGAACGGTAGACAGTTTATTAAGAGGCGGAATTACCTTCTCAACGCCACCGACGAGTGAACTTCAGCCTGTGGCAAGCGAAGATCAGTCTTTCTACCTATACCCTCAAGCAGAAGATGAGTGGAAATCATGGAGAACCGCGATTCCTCGCCCATAGAGTGAATCCTCAGAAGATCCATGCAAATTAATACAGCTTAACGAAGATTAATTCTTCATCAAAATGCAGCCATTCGGCTGCATTTTTGTTGTTTGCCGTAAATATGGTTTAGGACGACCTCATTTTGCTTTAAACTCCCCGCATTAATGCAATAATTCGAGATACTCTTTTGCACGCTAACGTATATATTCCTGAAGAATTCCTAACGCACATCGAAGCGATCATGCCTAGTCACCTAGATATGGCTTCTTTTGTTGCCTCATGCCAAAAACCACTGCGTAAAAGTATTCGAGTCAACACACTGAAAATCAGTGTGGAAGACTTCCTAGTAAGAGCAAAAGAGAAAGGCTGGGAACTGGAACCTGTACCTTGGTGTGAAACGGGTTTTTGGATTACAGCCGATGAAAGTGAAGCGCCTCTAGGTAATACGGCAGAACACATGTCTGGTCTTTTCTACATCCAAGAAGCCAGTTCTATGATGCCACCTTCGGCTCTTTTTCAAGGCGAAGCTGATTACCAAGCCGTGCTAGATACTGCTGCTGCACCCGGATCTAAAACAACGCAAATCGCTGCGCTAATGAATAATCGCGGCGTGTTGGTTGCCAATGAATACGCTGCAAGCCGTGTGAAAGTACTTCACGCCAACATCGAGCGTTGTGGCGTTCGTAATGCCGCACTCAGTAACTTCGATGGTCGAGTTTTCGGTGGTTGGTTGCCAGAACAGTTTGATGCTGTCTTACTGGATGCACCCTGCTCTGGCGAAGGTACCATTCGTAAAGACGCTGATGCGATGAAGAACTGGACGTATCAATCTGTAGTCGATATTGCTGACACGCAAAAAGACCTGATTGAAAGTGCATTCCATGCTCTTAAACCTAATGGTGTTTTGGTTTACTCAACATGTACGTTAAGCACTGAAGAGAACCAACAAGTGTGCCATCACCTAAAAGAAACCTTTGGTGATGCGGTTGAGTTTGAATCTCTTGAATCACTGTTCGACAACGCAAAAGCAACGACTACTGAAGAAGGCTTTCTTCACATCTTCCCTCAGGTGTATGACTCTGAAGGTTTCTTTGTTGCACGTATCCGTAAACTAGCGTCTGTGACTCCACCAGAAGTTAAAAAACGCATGGGTAAATTCCCATTTGAAAAAGCGTCAAAGAAAGCTCAGCAAGAAGTCGCTGAACAACTGCTTAGTGCTCTCGATATCGAACTACCAAGTGATACTCAAGTTTGGATCCGAGATAAAGACGTTTGGCTATTCCCTGAGGCGCTTGAGCCTATGATCGGTGCATTCCGTTTCTCTCGTATGGGCATCAAGATCGCTGAAACCCATAAAAAAGGTTACCGATGGCAACACCAAGTCGCGACAACGCTCGCGACAGGTAATGAAACTAACATTGTAAACCTCAGCATCGAAGATGCTCGAGAATGGTTCATGGGCCGAGACGTTCGCCCAGAAGGCTTGTTAGGCAAAGGCGAAGTGCTAGTAAAATACAACGGCGCAATCATCGGCCTTGGTAAATGGGTAGGTAACCGAGTGAAGAATGGCTTACCAAGAGAACTAGTACGCGACAAAAACCTTTTCTAGTCGTTCGATTAAAGCTCTCACTGTACTGAGAAAAACAAAAAGCCCAAACAACCTTCATTGTTTGGGCTTTTTCTATTCTTGTCGGCTAGTTCATTTCAAGAGAAGCACTGAAAAATCAACACTTAATTACACAAATATCAATTCAAGTCGCTATTTCCAATAACAAAAATCGCTTATTAGGGAATTTAAACTAGACTTCAGTCTAACAGTCAAAGAATTAAAACGATTAGCGTAGGCTCTTCGGAGCCCTTTCCCCTAAGCCCAAACAGGAAGGTTTGGGCTTTTTTTTGACCGACAAGCTCGCTTATTTAACTAGGCTGATGCCTTCTTTGTCGATAGTGATCTTGCCAGACTTGTACAAACCACCAATTGTCTTCTTGAACGTACCTTTGCTGGTTCTGAATGCAGAGAAAATAACTTCCGGAGAAGATTTATCATTCAAAGGTAAGTAACCACCTTTCTTCTCAAGCAGATCGAGAACCTTAGTGCTTAGGTCATCCATTTTAGCCACACCAATTTTCTGAAGAGACAAGTCAATCTTACCGTCTTCTTCACGAACGTTTTTAATGTAGCCTTTTAGCGCTTTACCTATGAACAGCTTACCGATGATGTCTGATGGGAAAATCATGCCCCAGTGCTCGCCGTTCACGATCGCTTTATAACCTAACTGGCTGCGCTCAGCGATAATGAGATCCACTTGCTCGTTTTGCTTATAAGTCGCAGGCGTGTTGTCTAACCACTTGTTGAACTTTGTTGTACCTACAATGCGGCTAGATGCTTTATCAATATACACATATACTAAGATTGACTGACCTTCGTTTAAACGGCCACGTTGCTCGCTGAAAGGAACAAGAAGATCTTTACCTTTCACGCCCCAGCTCATGAATGCACCGGTGCTGTTTACGCCTTCAACCGTCATCAAGCCAAATTGCCCCACTTGAGCAATTGGTTTTTCAGTCGTTGCAGCGATCTGGTTGTCAGAATCAATGTATAAGAAAACATCCAGTTTTTGACCAATTTCAACACCTTCAGGAGTAAATCGTTTTGGCAGCAACACGGTTCCATAGTCGCTAGCGTCAAGGAATACACCGAAGTCGGCTTGCTTTACTACTTCTAAGTTGTTTATTTGACCAATATTAATCATCAAGATTTTCTCTACTTTAAATTTGGCGGTGATTATACGTGATCTCTGATATGCTTTCGCTAGTTTCATTCATATTTTTACATTCTAGGAGACATCGTTGATCACCGTTGATAAACAAGATGCGATAACACTTAAAATTAACCATGCAATGGCGAAGACCAAAAAGCTCGACATGGACGTTTATCTATTCATTCCCGGTGAACTCGGACTCACTCCCGAAGTACTTTCTGAAAGTGCCTTTTTCTACAGCTCAATTACTCAAAAGCGCGCCTACTACAGTGACAAGACACTGTTACCTTTGGTACACAGTCGCTTGGCAAAACGTGGACGCTTATCAACGACACAGTATCGTGTGAGTTTGAGTTTGTTCGCATATCAATATGTTATTGCTTTAGATAAAGCCGTGAGCAGTTTAAATAAGACTGATAGTGACGACGTAACCGCTGATGAGGTTGATGAAGTCATTGAGCTCGCGTTAGACATCTTGAAGAAGCTTCGCCGAAGTATTCCTTATGAAGAAAACCTCAAACGCTACTACGCAAACATTGATAACTATCTTTCTTGGTACACAGAGCAAAAGTTCTTATCTCTGGTCTCTCATATGCCGCGTGGCAGTGAGTACTCGACGATAAAAGAGCGACTCTTGACGCTGTGTGACAAAGAGACAGCTCATCGTAAACTTAATCGCTATAACTCAGCCAAAGTTCGTGAAGACGTCACTCGTTTGAGTAACAAGATGCGACTGCTGCGACGTTTGATAGAGCACCCTATCGTACTCAAAGAAAAGACTACCTCCATGGGTAAAAACGTTAAGCGTGCCGTTAAAGGTATTGCGACAGGCTTAGTCATGGTAGTCGTGACGACAACCGTCATATTAGCTCGTGATTTTCTGGGAGAGATTACTGCTTCTTTCATCGTGTCGATGTCATTTATCTACGCACTGCGTGAAATATTTAAAGATGACTTGAGAGACATCCTTTGGCGTTGGCTTCGTAAAGGCAAACCCAAGTGGAAGCGTCGCTACTTTGACCCAACAACCAATAAATCTGTCGGCCACAAGCTTGAATGGTTGGACTATGCGAACTTTTCCAAGTTAGCTGATCGTATTCAATCAATACGCAAGAAACGTGTCGTTCAGCGTGAAGAGCAAGTCTTGCACTATCGTTCACATACCGAGATGTCGACGTCAACATTCATGAGTGGTTACGAAGAGACTCGTGAAACGTTATCGATCAGCCTGAGAGCACTGACACGCTTGATGGACAAGGGGTCAAATAACGTATATCGCCTGAATGAAGGGCAAGTAAGCCGTGAGTCTGTCGAAAAGCGTCACCTGCTCAACCTGATCATTAAAGAGAACAATCACGATACTGAACCAACCTATTACCGTTGGAAAATCGTAATGAACCGTTCAAAGATCGTCGACATCGAGCAAATCACTCAAGAATCTTAACTTTGCTACGGTGTGCGGCACGGTATGTGGATATTCAATTCACATACCGCTCTTCCACTTGTTCAACAAATGCTTTCTGTTGAACTATAATCTTCAGATTCCGACCAACCTTATACTTCCGAGCTATTTTCTAGAAGGAACTTTCTTAATCGAAAGCGTTAGCGTGAACTCTGCCATTGGTTCATCGCCATGCAAAGACGGACAAGTCGCGATTATGGTTACGGGTTGATTCACACGCTCGCCAGTAGACATAGTTTCAGCCAGCATAGTGTTGATCAGCTCACCATCGTTACAAGTGAAGTGTACGTCACCTTCCGGGCGCTTCAAGAAGTTACCTGTTACCTCTTTAAATGCCAGCGAGATCTTTTCGCCTTGCTGCTGGGATTTACTCATTGCAAGAAAGCCCCCCGCCACATCAGCACCTACTGCTAACACACCAAAGTACATGCTATTGAGGTGGTTCTTAGTTCGTCTTTTGAGAGGAATTTTCACTTCAACATGTTGATTATCCAGCGCGAGCAGTTTTGGTCGGCATAGCCAGATCAGAGGCACTTTGAAAAAGCCAAACATGCTCAAGTAGAAATTTGCTTTTTGTAGAGGGGTCAACATTCGAGTTACCTAGTCAAATAAGTCATCAGACCAGTTAATCGATTAGCGCTCGAGATGTCAAAAAAATGTTACAAAAAAGAGATATCATCGCATAATGATATCTCTTTCATTCTCAAAGCTTTATTGCTTTAAATAAACTCATACAGCAAGTTGATTTATTTAGACAATAAGCTGATCTATGCAGTAACGACTGTCTCAACACCGTCAAGATCAGCGATAAAGCCTTGTAGACGCGGGTAGTCCACCAAGCCTTGAGTCACAAGCAGGACGGGCTTCTTCGCGTTCAGCGTTGCTTTAACAATCATACTCAACAAGGTAATAACCGCCTCGTTTTGTGGATCAAAAGCATGTTGCTGAGCTTCATTGTGCTTGTCTACGCCTAAAGTGAAAGACGCTAAGCTATCAACGTTCACTACAACACCATCAAAGTAATGCAGCAATCTTTCGCTCAGTAGCACTGCAGACGGCACATCGCACGAGAACAGTACTTTCAAACCATTAAGGCCTCGCGGTAAACCTTGCTCTGCAAGCAAATCAATAATCTTAGCGGCATCGCTTAATGCTCGTACATACGGTACAACCACTTCAACGTTAATACCCTGCTCTCGCAATGCTTTAATTACCTGACACTCTAAAGCGAATGCTTTGCTGTACTCTGATGTTGCATAACGAGCAACCCCACGAACACCTAGTGCTGGGTTTATCTCTTCGGCTTCACAGCTACCACCAAGTAGTGAACGGAAGCTATAGCTGTCAGCACTACTTAACGCGATACGAACAGAAGTATGATTTGGCTGAACGGCAGCTTGGATGGCAATCACTAAGGTCGAAACAAAATGCTCATCGACTGTTTTATCGCCAAGGATCGCATCTAAAGAGGTTTTTTCGATATCAGTCAGTGTATCTAAGTGACTTTCAATACTTGGGTGATAGAAGATACGATCCATAACCAATTCAGATAATGAAACGTATAAATGGTTAGAATTATTATTATCGTTGTAAGAAGGCAGCACATCACCTAAGACTAGTTCTGGGTGCAAAGTGCTTTGATTTTCTTGAGTCATTGCTGCTCCAGCATTTTTATGTTGTGTTCAAACGAAAATACCGATAGCTGCCTGTTAATACAAGTGAAAATCCCTTATTTGGCGCTGGCCTGCTGATAAAAATAAGAATATTAGCAATAACAGAGATAACTTTGACTTAAGAGAGTTTATTCCTCTGTTCAATTCCGTTATCTTAACCACTTCGCAATAGAATAAAAAAGCCATCACATGCCATTAAAAACTGATGAGTTGAGAACCCAAGCTCTGGGTCCTATGCCAACTCCTGCCGAACTAGGCAATGCACATCCTATTACTGACGACGTTGCTGAGCGCATTAAAAATTCTCGCCGCCAAATCGAAGATATTCTAACGGGTCGTGATAACCGCCTATTAGTTATCGTAGGCCCTTGCTCTGTTCACGATACAGAAGCGGCACTTGATTACGCCGAGCGTCTAAGTCAGATTCAAGACCAGTACAAAGATGAACTGTTCGTTGTAATGAGAACCTACTTCGAGAAACCTCGTACTGTTGTAGGTTGGAAGGGTTTGATTACCGATCCTAACCTTGATGGGTCATACGCACTTGAAACAGGCTTGAACAAAGCTCGTAAGCTTCTACTAGATATCAACAAGCTTGGCCTAGCTACCGCGACTGAATTCCTTGATATGATCACCGGTCAGTACATTGCAGACCTTATCACTTGGGGCGCAATTGGCGCTCGTACGACTGAATCTCAGATTCACCGTGAAATGGCTTCTGCACTGTCTTGCCCAGTTGGTTTCAAGAACGCAACTAACGGCAACATCAAAATTGCTATTGATGCGATTCGTGCTGCGCATGCTTCACATTACTTCTACTCGCCAGATAAGAACGGCCGTATGACGGTTTACCGTACTTCTGGCAACCCATACGGTCACGTAATTCTGCGTGGTGGTGATAAAGGCCCTAACTTTGATGCTGAATCTGTAGATAACGCATGTAAGCAACTGGCTGAATTCGATCTACCTCAACGTTTGGTTGTAGACTTTAGCCACGCTAACTGTCAGAAACAACACCGTAAACAGTTAGAAGTTGCACAAGACATTTGTGAGCAAATCAAATCTAACAAGAATCAAATTGCAGGCATCATGGCGGAAAGCTTCATTGTTGAAGGTAACCAGCCAATGACAGATATCAACAACCTAGAATACGGCAAGTCTATTACTGACCCATGCCTAAGCTGGGAAGATACTGCAACAATGCTAGATATGCTTGCAACAGCAATTAAAGATAGAAACTTAGCTTAAGGAAACAACACAATGCCATCATTTGACATTATCTCTGAAGTAGAAGCAGTAGAACTGCGTAACGCGGTAGACAACGCAAACCGTGAACTATCGACTCGTTTCGATTTTCGCGGCGTTGAAGCAAGCTTTGATTACAAAGATGAATCAGTAAAATTGACTGCTCAAGACGATTTTCAACTGAAGCAAATGCGCGATATCCTTCGTAGCAACCTAACAAAGCGTAATGTTGATCCTAACGCGATGGAAGCGAAAGCGGCAGACCAAACAGGTCGCACTTGGCACCAAACGGTTATCTTTAAGCAAGGCATTGAAACTGATGTCGCTAAGAAGATCGTTAAGCTAATCAAAGACAACAAAGTTAAAGTTCAAGCTTCTATCCAAGGCGACAAAGTTCGTGTAACGGGTAAAAAGCGTGATGACCTACAAGCTGTTATGGCTCTAGTTCGCAGCGGTGAACTTGGTCAACCTTTCCAGTTTGACAACTTCCGCGACTAATTTGCGAGTTTGAGCGACTGCTTATTGTGGTTGCTCATTCATCAGCACAATGTCGTGTTTAAAATCGCAAAAAGCCACTTCTTTTAGGAAGTGGCTTTTTATTTATCGGTCAGCTTTATTCGCATACCGCGAGGGCATTTGAACCGAGCTAGATAGATCGAGCCTTACTTGAGTACTTTGGCTGCAGACAATTTTAGGTCTTTGCCGACCAGCAGATTGAACTCTACGCTTGCTGGTGGAATAAATACACACACTCGCAATTTCTCTGCTCTTGCCTGCTCAAGCTTGGTTGATAGCTCTCCGCTATTAACATAGCTCTCTCTTTCTGCATCTCGACGGCATAAGTCTATAAATTCGAATGGACAATCGATTGGTGAAAGTACTAGCTCTGCCTCTTGCATCAGACGTAAAGCCTTCATAGAAAGTAGCTCAACATCTTCTTCAAATTCGATCCAAGTGACCTGCCCTTCACTATCAACTTGCTCAGTCAACGACTGTTGATAGTACGATTCAAGTTGATCCCTATCCGTCACTTGATTAATAAAACTGGACGACAAAAAGCGCTCCCAGAATTTTCGGCGTTCATCAACAGTAGGAAAGGACTCTTTAATTGAATTGCGTTTTGATGCACCGAAATCCGCTATCAAACCTATGTTCTGTGGCAATACAGTTTCGAGTTTTTCTCTAATATTTCTCACCAAAACAGGTGATGCACCCCCACTTGAGATCGCTATTTGGATTCGTCCGCGATTTATCATTGAGGGTGTGATGAAATCACAATAGGGTAAGTCATCGACCACATTGACAAGAATACCCATTTTTTTTGCATCATTATGTACTTGATGGTTTAGGTTTGGATTGTCTGTGGTTGCCCACACTTGTAAGTAGTTTTTCGAGATAAGCTGTGACGAGTAAAAATTTTGAACCCAACGAAGTTTGTCTTCATCGGCTAGCTCTTTTAAGTAAGGTGCAACCTTAGGAGAAACCAAAGTTACATTAGCACCCGCTCGTAGCAAACTGTCGACTTTTCGGCAAGCAACCTCGCCCCCACCAACCACTAGAATTGGCTTATTCTCTACATCCAAAAACATTGGGAAATAACGCATGTTCTTCCTTGAGACTACTTCAATAACTATTCAGACATGCTACCAAATTTGGAGCATATTCATAACTATCCGAGCGTAATAAAAATATTTATTGACCAAATTTTCAACTTTCTTAAGGCTAATGTGCCACCAATACGACTTTAATTCAGAATATTTACCTAGCCCACCATCAATATAAAAACCTAAATCTCGTTGCACCAACAGTGTGAACCGTTGCACTATTTACATTCAGTTAACATTTGGTCATTCTAATTGTGTTCGGATTTGTGATTTCATTCAAAATTCTTTTTAAATTATACATTTGTGAAACTACGGATCCTTTCCTAACCTTATAAACAGTTGTTTAAATCGCACACGGTTTCATTTGCAAAATGCAACTCGCTTAATTTGAGCAACAAGGTCATAGACAACGCAACACACAAGAGACACTCAAACGAGTATGAGTATCAGGTGTCACCTGGTTAACAAGGAAGGATACAAATGACAAATAAACTAACACTTCTTGCTTCAGTAGTAGCTGCATCAACTGCGATGATGGCAACATCAGCATCAGCGGCAGAAAGCACTCTGGACAAAGTCACATCCCAAGGTTTTCTAACTTGTGGTGTAAGTACAGGTCTTCCAGGGTTCTCTAACCCTAACTCAAAAGGTGAATGGGAAGGAATTGATGTTGAGTATTGTCAAGCTCTTGCAGCGGCTGTACTCGGTGACAAGACTAAAGTTAAGTATGTACCGCTAACAGCAAAAGAGCGTTTTACCGCGCTTCAATCTGGTGAAATAGACGTACTATCTCGTAACACAACATGGACGCTACATCGTGACACTGCTCTAGGTCTGAACTTCGTAGGCGTTAACTACTACGATGGTCAAGGCTTCATGGTTAAGAAAGAACTCGGTCTAACAAGTGCTCAAGAGCTTGATGGCGCTTCTGTATGTGTTCAATCAGGTACAACAACTGAACTTAACCTAGCCGATTACTTCCGTAACAGTGGCATGTCTTACAAGCCAGTGGTATTCGATACGGCAGCACAAACATCTAAAGGCTTCGACGCGGGTCGTTGTGATGTTCTTACAACTGACCAATCTGGTCTATATGCTCTTCGCCTAAATCTAGCTGATCCTAAATCTGCACAGGTACTTCCTGAAATCATCTCTAAAGAGCCACTAGGCCCTGTTGTTCGTCAAGATGATGACAAGTGGTTCAACGTTGCTAAATGGACCCTTTCTGCAATGATTAACGCAGAAGAGTACGGCATCTCTTCTAAGAATGCTGACGAAATGCTTAAGTCAAAAGATCCAAACATCAAGCGTATTCTTGGTGTTGACGGTCCTAAAGGTAAAGGCCTTGGCATTCGTGACGATTGGGGTTACCAAGTCATTAAACAAGTTGGTAACTACGGTGAGAGCTTCGAACGTACTGTTGGTACAGGTTCACCACTACAGATCTCTCGTGGCGTAAACGCACTATGGAATGCGGGCGGCTTTATGTACGCTCCACCAATCCGTTAATAAATTTACAAGCATCAATTAGGGCGGACTTTTCCGCCCTATTTATTAAATGGATTTGAGGTTATAGCAGTATGAAACCTAATGAAACTATTTCTCCAACTCAAGAAAAACCACAGCCCAAAAGTGCCAACCTTTTTTACAACCCCACTTTTCGCTCAATTGTTTTCCAAATTCTCGCCGTCGCGGCGCTTTGTGCTTTCTTTTACACGATTGTAAATAATGCACTCACAAACTTAGACTCCCGTGGTATCGCCACTGGTTTTGATTTTCTCTCCCAAGAAGCTGGTTTTGGTATCGGCTTAACACTGATTGAATACGACGAAACATTCTCATACGGCCGTACATTCTTTATCGGTCTTCTCAATACCGCTTTAGTTTCAGTATTAGGCATCATGTTAGCCACAGTACTGGGCTTTAGTATGGGTATCGCTAGGCTATCTTCAAACTGGCTAGTTAGCCGATTTGCAGCTGTCTACATTGAGATATTCCGAAATATCCCTCTTCTTCTACAAATATTTTTTTGGTATTTCGCCGTTCTACAAGCATTGCCTTCCGCTCGTCAGAGTATGAGCCTTGGTGAAGCTATTTTCTTGAATGTACGTGGTTTGTACTTCCCAGCTCCAGTGTTAGAACAAGGCAGTAGCATTGTCATCGCATCATTGATTGTCGGTATCATCGCTACTTTTGTTATCAACATCTGGGCTAATAACAAACAAAAGCTAACCGGCCAACAAACACCAATGTTGCGAATTGCTGCAGCGCTGATTGTGGGCTTACCATTAGTCACTTACTTTGTTATGGGTATGCCTATCTCTGCGGAGTACCCTGTTCTGAAAGGGTTTAACTTCAAAGGTGGTATCAGCATCATTCCTGAATTGGCAGCATTGATGCTCGCTTTAAGTATCTACACAGCAGCATTCATCGCCGAGATTGTGCGTTCAGGTATTAATGCGGTAAACCATGGGCAAACAGAGGCTGCTATGTCTCTAGGGCTCCCGCGAACAAGAACTCTTAAGCTAGTCATTATTCCGCAAGCATTAAGAATTATTATCCCACCACTAACCAGTCAGTATTTAAACCTGACCAAAAACTCATCACTTGCGATGGCCATTGGTTATCCCGATCTTGTCTCTGTCTTTGCAGGAACAACATTGAACCAAACTGGACAAGCTATCGAAGTAATCGCGATGACAATGGGCGTCTACCTAACTCTAAGCCTATTGACATCCGCTCTAATGAACATATACAACCGCAAAGTAGCGTTGGTGGAGAGATAAGATGAGTACACATCAATTTCAACCTGATCTTCCGCCTCCAGCGAATACTGTTGGACCTGTCGGTTGGTTAAGAAAAAATCTATTTAATGGACCAATTAACAGTGTCGTCACTGTGGTCCTTGGTTATTTTGCTTTCACTTTATTGTGGGCAATAGCAGATTGGGCATTCATTAATGCTGATTGGATAGGAACAACTCGAGATGCCTGTACAAGTGATGGGGCATGTTGGGTTTTCATTAGTGTTCGTTGGGACCAATTCATGTATGGCTTCTATCCAGAAGCTGAACTGTGGCGCCCTCGCCTTTTCTACGCAACGTTAGCTATTTTTGTCGTTTTGTTAGCTTACGAAAAAACACCTAAGCGCACGTGGATTTGGTTGTTCTTCGTAAACATCTACCCGTTTATCATTGCTGGCTTACTATACGGTGGTGTATTTGGACTAGAGGTTGTTGATACCCATAAATGGGGCGGTCTACTGGTTACGCTGATCATCGCACTTGTTGGTATTGTAGTGTCACTTCCTATTGGTGTTGCACTGGCACTTGGGCGTCGTTCAGAGATGCCGATCATCCGCAGTATGTGTACCGTTTACATCGAGATTTGGCGTGGTGTACCGCTGATTACGGTTCTATTTATGGCCTCGGTAATGCTTCCGCTCTTTTTATCAGAAGGGATGGAAACCGATAAACTGATCAGAGCGTTGGTTGGGGTAGTACTATTTAGTGCGGCTTATATGGCAGAGGTAATCCGCGGTGGTTTGCAAGCAATACCAAAAGGTCAATACGAAGCCGCTGATGCTTTAGGGTTGAGCTACTGGAAAAAAACAGGGCTTATCATTCTACCTCAAGCTCTTAAAATCACGATTCCTTCAATTGTGAATACCTTTATTGGTTTGTTCAAAGATACCAGTCTGGTTTTAATTATCGGTATGTTTGATGTATTGGGAATTGGCCAAGCCGCGAATACCGATCCTGAATGGCTTGGGTTTTCAACAGAAAGTTATGTATTTGTCGCGTTAGTGTTCTGGGTGTTTTGTTTTGGCATGTCGAGATACTCGATTTGGCTAGAAAACAGACTTCACACCGGTCACAAACGATAATTAACAAGATCAAGGACGTATTATGACGCAGCAAACAGAAAACAACTCTCAAGGTCTTATGATCGAGTTAAAAGACATGAACAAGTGGTACGGTGAGTTCCACGTTCTTAAAAACATCAATTTAGAAGTTAGAAAAGGCGAAAAAATTGTAATTTGTGGCCCTTCTGGTTCAGGTAAATCCACGATGATTCGCTGTATCAACCGATTAGAAGAGCACCAAAAAGGTCATATCTTCGTTTCAGGTAATGAACTGACAGAAGATCTGAAGAACATTGAAGCCGTGCGCAGAGATGTAGGTATGTGTTTCCAACACTTCAACCTATTCCCTCACTTAACGGTTTTAGAAAACTGTACTCTGGCCCCTATTTGGGTGAAGAAGATGCCGAAAGAGGAAGCTGAAGCCATCGCTATGAAATTCCTCGAGCGTGTAAAAATCCCTGAGCAAGCGGATAAATTCCCAGGACAGCTTTCAGGTGGCCAACAACAACGTGTAGCAATCGCTCGTTCTTTATGTATGAACCCTCAAGTCATGTTGTTTGATGAACCAACATCGGCACTCGACCCGGAAATGGTTCGTGAAGTACTAGACGTTATGGTTGAGCTTGCAGAAGAAGGCATGACGATGTTGTGTGTAACGCACGAGATGGGTTTTGCTAAAGAAGTTGCCGACCGAGTTATCTTTATGGATGCAGGTGAAATCATAGAAGAGAACAACCCTGTCGACTTCTTTGAAAACCCACAATCGGACAGAACGCAGAACTTCTTGAGCCAAATCTTGCACCATTAATGTGTTATGATGCATAAACTATAGAGGCGGCTTAGGTCGCCTCTTTATTTTTCAAGGTTATAGATAGTTTTTCAAAGGTTATAAATCATTAGCCAGTAACTATAAAAGTTTGAACATCGAGTATTAGCGACACTTTATACGTCATTAGAAACACTTTGTTACACCTTAAGAAACACTTAACCGACTATTTTGATTATTATTTTAGGTATACAAAAGGAATGAAAGACTTGATTTTTCGAACTTTCAGCCCCATAAATGTACTAATAACTATTGAAGTCACCTTACGAGGAAGATTATGAACAGCCCTATGTTTTCACGCACAGCAACTCAAGAGAATGCTCTGCAAACCAATAAAGTGTTGCGTAACACGTACGCACTACTGTCTATGACACTACTTTGGTCTGCTGTAGTAGCAGGCGTATCTATGGCGATGAACCTTCCTCGCCCTGGTCTTATCATTATGCTAGTTGGTTTCTACGGCCTACTGTTCCTAACAGAAAAGAACCGTGACAACAGCATGGGTCTAGTCTTCACATTCCTATTTACAGGTTTCTTAGGCTACACCATTGGTCCAATCTTAAACATGTACGTTGGCGCAGGCATGGGTGATGTCATCCTTACTGCACTTGGTGGTACAGCATTAGCATTTATGGGTGCATCAGCTTACGCACTGACGACTAAACGTGACCTTTCATTCCTTAACGGTATGCTAATGGCTGGTTTTGTTGTTCTGCTAGTAGGGATGGTTGCAAACATCTTCCTACAAATGCCTCTACTGTCTTTAGCAATGAGCGGTATGTTCATCCTATTCTCGACTGGTGTTATTTTGCTAACAACGCAAAGCATCATCCGCGGCGGTGAAACAAACTACATCTCAGCAACTATCAGCTTGTATGTTTCGATCTACAACATCTTCATCAGCCTACTAAGCATCTTAGGTATTATGAACAGCAACGACTAATCATAGTTCGTTCAAAATTGAGCCCAAGAGCCTGTCTCTTGGGCTTTTTTGTATCTATCAATGTAATAATTCTTTAGATAGCTACAATATCTATTGAGAAAGGCAAACGTGGTCATGTACCCTATCTGCATAGTTAATTGGATTCTGGATTAAACATGTTTGAATATAATGGCAAGCAAATCGAAACCGACGCTCAAGGCTACCTATTGGACTACACACAATGGGAAGAAGGTATGATTGAAATTCTTGCTCAAGACGAGGCGATTGAACTGACTGATGCGCACTTAGAAGTGGTACATTTTGTAAGAAGCTTTTACGAAGAATTCAAAACCTCTCCGGCTGTTCGTATGCTCGTTAAAGCGATGGAAAAAGCGCACGGCCCAGAGAAAGGTAACAGCAAGTACCTATTCAAATTGTTCAAGAAAGGCCCCGCTAAACAAGCAACCAAGCTCGCGGGTTTACCTAAACCAGCAAAATGCTTGTAAAGCTTAAACAGCTTTAGGTTGCTCTCAAGGTAAAAAGGTAAATACTGTAGTGCGCTAGCTACAGTATTTTAAATTCCCCTATACGCACATCCTGCCGCTCACTTTCTTTAACTTGATGCATCACTACATGATCTACTGTCGCACTCGAAGGGCCAATATTGAGCCAAGCTTGGAACTTCTCTATTCCCTTACCCTTTCCGACAGCTAACACTTCAACTCGGCCATCATTTAGGTTCTTTGCATAGCCTGAAATGCCCAGAGCTTGTGCCTGCCTACTGGTGTGATAGCGAAAACCAACACACTGAACTACGCCTGATACGACAAAAATATATTGTGAACTTTCCATAACGTTGCCTCATAAATTGTATGAATGATATAGTTGCGACTCTATTCATTCACCGCTTATTGGTGGACTTACTTCGAGTATAACGATTATGAAAGAAATCCCATTTCGTTGGATTGACAAATATCTCATTCACCTAAAAATCCAAGAAAAGTTCTATCTACTCTTCTTATTACCTCTTCTCGCCCTGGTTATATTAACTCTTGTTTTAGATAGCGCCGCAGACTCTTTACTTGCTCATCTTTATCAAGAAGAAATGCTCTTGATGAAAGGACTTATCGAAGCGGGTCAACTCACGAAAGATCAAGTTGCTCAGCTTGTCAGTAGTTCTGAAACCATCTCTTTAGGCTATGGTGCTGGTTCCGTCTCAGTTATGAACGGTGCATTCAGCTTAGTTGCGAACCATGACCAAAACTTATGGTCAGCTCTATCTACGACTCAGGTTTCAATTATCGCAGTAACCCTAACGCTGATCGCTCTGGGTGTTTACTACATCATGACTTTCATCGGTGGCGCAATGTTCTCTATGAACAAAGCGTTAAGCACGCTAGCGAGTGGTGACCTCACCTGCCGTATGAACTACTTCCTCGTTCGTGATGAGTTCAGTGAAATCGCAATTACTATTGATAAAGTAGCAGAGCGTGAACAAAACATGGTTCTATCAATCCAAGAGTCTGTCGCACTCATGCAGCAGATCAGTTCTGACTTAAACCAGTCGACACAACAGAGCTCAGACATCTCGGGTAACCAACAAGAACATCTGAATAGTTTGGCAAGTGCAACCGAACAAATGGCAGCTACGATTCGTGAAGTCGCAACCCTTGCTCATGAGTCTAGCTCTCAAACTATGGACGCTCGCGGTGTTGCACAGAGTGGCCAAGTAAAAGTTTCAAATACATTGGAATCTATCTCAAGCCTATCTCAAGAAATTCAATCAGCTTCGCAAGCGGTAGAAGAGCTTGATGCTAATGCAGCGCAAATTGATGAAGTGGTCGCAACCATCAATGGCATCTCAGAACAAACTAACCTATTAGCCCTGAATGCTGCCATTGAGGCTGCACGTGCTGGCGAGCAAGGTCGTGGATTCGCTGTTGTTGCCGATGAAGTCCGTGCCCTAGCAGGAAGAACACAGCAAGCAACGGTTGAAATCCAGAGCATGATCGAATCATTACAACGTAACAGCCAATCACTGACAAAGTTGATGGAAGTGACTGTTAGCAATGCTAACGAAGGTCAAACACTGATGTCGGAAGTAAACGTTGAGATTGGCTCGTTAGCTGAAAAGAACCAATCTATTTCTGATAGCAGTACTCAAATTGCTACTGCAGCTGAAGAGCAAGGTGTTGTTGCAGATAACATTGCGCAAAGTGTTGAAGAGATTCGTCATCAATCAGACAGCATCTGTGAAATGATCAGTAAGAGTAATGTAAATGTTGACCAACTTCGTAAGCAAAGCGATACGATGGAAGGTTTGCTGACGGGTCTCAAAGCTTAATACTGACATCTAACCACTATGTGTTAATTAATCATTACTAGGGCTGCTTCTGCAGCCCTTTCTTATTTGCTTTTCCCTTGTACTTCCCCGACAATACCCCTCCTTCAAATTCAACAAACAGAGTAAATTATGACTCCTTCAATTCATCTAGCTAAAGGCCGAGATAAATCACTACGCCGCAAACACCCTTGGGTATTTTCACGCGGTATCGATAAGGTCGAAGGCGAACCACAACAAGGTGAAACTGTAGACGTATATGCTCAAAATGGTCAGTGGATCGCAAAAGCAGCTTACTCACCAGAATCTCAAATTCGCGCTCGTGTTTGGACATTTGAAAAGGAAGAAATCAATAAAGCGTTTTTCATCAAAAGATTTAGAGACGCACAATCACTACGTGAAGATATCATCGAACGTGATGGCCTAACGGGATACCGATTAACGGCGGCTGAATCTGACGGCCTGCCAGGAATTACTATCGACAAGTACCAAGACTTCTTAGTTTGCCAACTACTGAGTGCTGGCGCGGAATTCAACAAAAGCGTTATCGTTGAAGCTTTAGTTGAATGCTTCCCTGAATGTAATATTTACGAACGCTCTGACGTAGCGGTTCGTAAGAAAGAAGGTTTAGAGCAAACCGTCGGCGTACTGCATGGCGAAGAGCCACCTAAGTCAGTAGTCATTGAAGAAAACGGCGTGAAAATCAGCGTGAACATTATGGAAGGCCACAAAACGGGCTTCTACATGGATCAACGTGATAGCCGTAAAGAATCTATGAAATACGTTAAAGACAAAGATGTACTGAACTGTTTCTCATACACCGGTGGCTTTGGCCTTTACGCACTTAAAGGCGACGCGAAGCGTGTGATCAACGCAGATGTATCTCAACTTGCTCTTGATACTGCTAAGTTCAACGCTGAACTTAACGAGTTTGATATCTCGAAAAAGCGTGCTGTATTCCTAAACGCTGACGTATTCAAACTGCTTCGCGAATACCGTGACCAGGGCACCAAGTTTGACGTAGTGATCATGGATCCACCAAAGTTTGTTTCAAGCAAGAACAACCTAACTTCAGGCGCTAACGGCTACAAAGACGTTAACATGCTAGCGATGCAAATCCTGAATCCAGGTGGAACACTACTCACCTACTCTTGCTCAGGTTTGATGGGTGCTGACCTATTCCAAAAAATCATCGCTGACGCAGCTCTAGATGCGGGCAGAACAGTGAAGTTTGTTGAACGCTTCGAGCAAGCTGCCGATCACTTGATCGATACAGCTTACCCAGAAGGATTCTACCTAAAAGGTTTTGCTTGTAAGGTGCTTTAATTCTAGTGCTTTAGAAGCTAGTTTTGATAGCAAAACTGACGTATTAAAAAAGGGCCTTTCGGCCCTTTTTGTTATTGATGAATTAAGAGTTTGGTAGGTTAGTCATTAATGAATTAACTAAATTCGTCAATTCATCACCGGAATAAACACCAGAAGAATCGACGTCAAAACCACTAAGATTATTTGCTTGGCCCTGCAAGACTATAGTTTGAGAACCTTGATCGTTAGTAATGGTTAACTCTAGGTCTTGGTTATTATCGCTAATCTTAGCTGACAAATGTTCAAGAACATCATCCATTGTATTTTCATCGTGAAGGAGTTCAGATAAATCAATATGGTCACTGCCCACTTCAAAGTCAGTAATAACGTCTCGATAGTCGTCAAGCGGTTCATCTACCCATTTGAATATATCATCACCTTCTCCTCCGACTAAGATATCATTTCCTAAGCCACCAATTAAGGTGTCATCTCCTCCTTGACCATAGATAATATCCTTACCTTCGCCACCTTCAACCGTATCGTCACCGCCGCGAGCATCATCTATGTCGAATATTTCATGATTGTCTCTAATGTATTGGTAAATTTCCATATCAGAGGGTTCAATACCATTATTATTCAATTGTAAGAAGCTAACTAAAGCTGATAGACCAGCACCATCATCTAAATCAATAGGCTTGTCAGGGTTGCCATCAATCCCCCAAGGTAAGTTATCAGTATTAATGGCATCACCAAATAAGATGTCATCACCTTCATTACCAAGAACTTGATCGCTCCCCATACTAGCAATTTCTTTAATTGTCTCACTACCCTGTAGTGCAGCTTCAAGCTCATCCGGAGTATTAACAATCTGTACTTCTCCGACATTAACAGGTGTATTCTGTGTTAGTGATATGTCATCGATTGAAGCATACGTATTTCTATATCCACTATACCCATCATGACTTAACACAATATAGTACTTACCTGATGATATGTCAGTGACAGATATTTCAAATGTACTACTTCCACTTTTATTTCCAGAATCAACTAGATTTCCACGCTTTGTAAACAACTCCCATGCAAAATTACTATTACTTAATTGGACATCGAAAGAGATAGAAGAGCCATCGAAAGCAACATTAAAATCATCACTCTTCCACTCCGTCGTTAATGAGTTGTAACTATTACGGTCATTGTCCACTAAAACTAAGTCACCACCAGAAACATAAGTATTACTTGAAGAATCATTATTCTGATTAGTTCCCTCTAAATCAGAGGAGTCGGAAAATTCGAATATTTTTGACGTCTGAGAAACAAGTTCCTGAGTTATGGTCGAAGTATTATCGAAGTATTTAAGGTAATCCGTAGTAACTTCAGAACCGATTCCGATAGCCATTACTTCCGCATTATGTGTAGTAACTAGTTCATTGTATTCAGTCAAAGCTTGATCTAATGTGCTGGTATTAGGCTCCCCATCAGTCAAGAACAACGTCATATTTTCATAAGCATTGGAGTCGATATCATCACTGCCAAACCAGTCATTAGCTTCAGAGAAGCCAACGCCATAATCAGTTCCGCCGCCAACAGGTAGGTTATGTTCAATCTTCGAAATAAGCTCAACTAAGATATCAGAATCTTCAGTTATATTAAGAGCTTCAAAACTAACATCAATATTGTCATCAAAGCCAATCAAACTGATATTAACAACACCATCGTGACCAGAAAATGAAGTAACTAAATTAATCAAAGCGACTTGCATCATATCCATGCGTGTCATGCTTGAACCATCAGGGTTTTTCAGTACAACATTATTTGAGTCTTTAACAAAAGCGCCCATACTACCGGATGCATCTACTACTAAAGCAATATTATAATTTAACCCCGGTGTTACTGAAGTTACGTACCCTCCACTATCACCCATTACCACATCATCACCACTACTACCTTCCACTTTATTATCACCATTAGGGTCAGTATCTGGGGTCGCAATGGAACCTGTTTCAGCTTCAGCATACTTAGGTAAGTCAACGGGTTCACCTTGTGCGTCAACTTCTTGAGCACCTACGCTAATCGTTAGTACAGGTTGTGACCCTACAGGAGCTTCGACAACAACAGAGATATGACCGGAAGCATCTAATTTATCTGAAGGTATTGACCATGAACCATCTTGGTTTTGTGAACCTACATTCAGAGTTGAACCATCTGGCACACCATTGATGACAATATCAGTAATGATTTCGCTGCCGTCGTTATCCATCAAACTGACATCAATATCTAAATTAAAGAAATCAGTGACCTTAGTAACTACACCATCATTCACAGAATAGGTTCCATCTTGTAAAACAAACGTTTCTATATCGTAGAAATCATGGTATGTCACTGCATTATCATTTTCAGTATCGACATATTTATATGAGAAATCAGCCTGAGGCGCCAAGTTGTTATCGCCACCAGGTATAAACTTTAATTGACTCAAAGATGCTGGTATATAGGCCGTATCGCTACCTGAACCGCCGTAATAAGCAGTCGTGGCCGTTGCAGACTGTGACACCAATACATCATTACCTGCACCTGCATTTAGTGAAACGTTAGTTAATTCGTAAGAGTTACCACCAATTAGGATATCGTTTCCTTCGCCGCCAGAAGCTTGAAAGTCGTTAGAGACACCACCATCGACGATAATGTCATTACCACCATATCCCTCTACCCAAGCTCCGTTAGTAGAAACTAGTAAGTTATCGCTTGAATTACCACTACCCTCGATTACTGTGCCTGTTTCAAATTGAGCTTCTGCATCACTTATAATCAGGTCTGCTGGATTAATGTCAGTCCCAAATGACAACTCTACGTCTACAGACAATCCACTAGATTTAGGCTCGACATGAACAGTTACAGTCGCACTATCAGTCAACCCGTCTGCGTCAGCCACTACATAAGTGAAAGTCGCGTCACCAGTAAACCCATCTTCGGGCGTGAATTGAATATCACCATTCTCACTAAGGGTCACTGTACCGCCGCTAACAGAAGTTACTGACTGGATTGTAAGACTATCACCATCAGGGTCACTGTCATTCGCTAACAAGCTAGCCGTACTAATTGTGGTTAATAGCCCTTCAACAGTGCAAAGTTCATCGTTTAATGTAGGAGCATCTAACAATGGAGAGAAGTCACCAATTAGACTACCGCCTTGATCATACTGGCCAACGTCAATATCAAGTACAGCGTTACCACCTTGATCCCAATATACAATCTCAATGGTGTGATAACCTGCATCAGTGATTTCAAAGACATTATGAATTCGCTCTGTTGGTGATTGGTTACTGTCTACTTCAGCAACGACAACGCCATCAATTTTGATTGAATAACCGTCATCAGCATTCACCTTAAGCGCAAATTCCCCTTCATCTAAATAAATGGCCCCAGTTAAATTGAACACTCCATCGGTTGTACCGTTAGGAACATTACCAGAAATACTATCCGCGTCGTCACCTAAGAAGTCACTCAATTGAGCGTCATCATCAACTCCACTCGTCACGCTCAAGGAGTAATCAAGATCCGTTGCTGTAAACGTGACATCTGGATCGCCAGCGTTAATCACTGAAAGGGCAACCGCTACACTGCTCACTTGACTATTGTGTCCATAATAAGCACCTGATAAACCGTGAGTATGTGTGTATGTATCGTCGTTGGCGATTGGAGAAACATCGTAGTCGCCGTCGGTCGCATCCGCCGTCGCCGTCGCTTCGTTACCCGCGTCGTCTGAGGTCGTCACGCTCGCTTCTACGCGCGTATCTTCATCATCAACCAGGTCGCTGCCGTCAACTTCGATGCTGTACACCAAGTCGCCTTC
>NZ_JACJFF010000005.1:55937-106652 GCF_014164465.1 Vibrio sp. SG41-7
GCCCGCTTTCACGTCGCCGCCAACGGTACCCGTAATGACCACTTTGCCATCCGCTTCGTCCGCGTTCACGGTGTTGTCCGCTGTGATTGGGTCGATCGTAATGCTCGCTTCGATATCGGTATCGACATCGTAGTCGCCGTCGGTCGCGTCCGCCGTCGCCGTCGCTTCGTTACCCGCGTCGTCTGAGGTCGTCACGCTCGCTTCTACGCGCGTATCTTCATCATCAACCAGGTCGCTGCCGTCAACTTCGATGCTGTACACCAAGTCGCCTTCGTCGTTTGCGAACACATCGCCTGTGTAGGTTTCGCCATTCACCGTTAAGGTCACGGTGTCGCCCGCTTTCACGTCGCCGCCAACGGTACCCGTAATGACCACTTTGCCATCCGCTTCGTCCGCGTTCACGGTGTTGTCCGCTGTGATTGGGTCGATCGTAATGCTCGCTTCGATATCGGTATCGATTGTTATCTCAAGCTCGGTCGACGTCGCGCTGTTGCCCGCACCATCCGTCACTTTCACGCTCAAGTTATAAGTGCCATCCAACAAGTCGGCATTTGGCGTGAACTGCCACGTGCTGCCCACTTTCTCCAGCGTGCCATCAAGGGCTACGCCGTCTTTCACGACCACGATGTCCTCTTGCGCGACATCGCTGTCAATGTCGCCTAGCGTGAACGTCGGCGTCGTATCGTTGGTCAGGTTGTCTGTGTCGCTGTTGCCAGTATCGCTGCCGTCAACCAGATCGATGGTTGGTTTGCTCAACTCGATGTCTACAGCCGGAGTAACGCCAACAATGACTGTTAAAGTATCGGCACCACCTTGACCGTCTGAGACTATAACCGTGAAGCTGTCGCTGCCGTTGTAATCGTCATTTGGCGTGTAAGTCCAATTACCGTTTTCATCGACAGTGACTGTGCCATTAGACGGATCGTTGCCTTTTGAGAAGCTTAACGAGTCGCCATCGTCGTCTGATGCAGATAAAGAACCGCTGACTGGCGTATCTTCATCGGTCGTTACCGTAACGCTATCGCCTAGAGGATCGCCGTTACCGTCGACTAATGTTGGTGCGTCGTTAACTGGAGTAACACCGATATTAACGGTTATTGTGTCCGTGCCACCTTGGCCGTCGGAGACAACAACCGTAAAACTGTCATCGCCGTTGTAGTTTTCATTAGGTGTGAAAGTCCAATCGCCGTTTTCGTCTACTACAACAGTTCCGTTTGAGGGATCAGTGGCTTTGGTGAAAGACAGAGAGTCACCGTCTTCATCTGAAGCAGATAATGTTCCGCTTACTGGGGTATCTTCATTTGTTGAAAAAAAGACAGTGTCACCGATAGGTGAGTTATTGTTATCAATAAAAGTGGGGTCGGTATTAGGTTGGTCAATCGAGCGGAAAGCATCTAGAAGACTCAAGCTTTGAGTACGAGACATTCCCAGCGCTTCAAAACCCGTAGTAACGAACTCTGTACCAGGAATAGTTTCTTCACCATCACGTTCAATAGTTCCGCTAGAAGCCAAACTTGAACCGTTTTGACCAGCTGCCGTTGCGAACTCTTCACCTAGCTCGGTCGGGTCTTGACCTTCTTCTAATGCGGCAAAGATATTCGCAATATCTTGGTCGAGCTCAATTTCGCCTTCTTCTGATGAGAAGCGTTTTGCCGATACCTGAGGTTCATTGGACCCGTTCTGAGATTCAAGAACGACATCCCCTGCTTGTAGTGGTTGGCCTTCTTCTAAGACTTTAATCGTACCATCTACCGAGATAACAATGCGCTGGCCAAGTGCTAATGCACCACCCAAATTCAATGTTGTCATGTCCATATAAACCCCTAAAAAGCATTTCTTGTCATTAACGTCAAAATAGTGACATTATATTTATAATATTAGTTAAAATATAACACTTAAAGTCATATAATTCCTAGTTATGAATCTAGTATTTAACAACTTGAGTGACAAGCTAATGACGGTGATCACATCGCATAACAATCTTAGTGCTCACACCAGTAATATAAGCTATTGTTTTTGCGGAAAATAATAGCTTAAAAAACGTAAGATTGACGTGTATAAAAACACCATAAAACGCACGCTGATCGGTTAACATTCTGACAACTATTTGCGAGCGCCAGCTTAGCGATCGTAATTTTTTTGGCGGTTCATCTAAATTTCATATATAACAGCATGAATTCAAGACTTAGATGCGAGCTAATTTTAGGGAGATGCACATTGAATAGGCTTCAAAAGACAACATTAGTGTTAGCTATAAGTATGAGCTTACCGACGACAGCACAAACCCTAGAGCAAGCCGTTGCGTTCACTTTAGAAAGTAATCCTGAAATCAAAAGTGCTTATAATGAATATGTCAGTAAGCGATATCTTAATGATGCTTCTGGTGGTGCCTATCGTCCAAGTATAGACTTGGATGGAGGTATTGGTTACGAGCATACCGATCTAGCAACTAACTCAAGCACGACCGATCTGACTCGGAAAGAAGCGACAATTACGCTAACTCAGCTTATCTGGGATGGGGCTAATACATCGAATGATATTGACCGTACCGCGGCTGATGCGGAATCAGTGCGTTATCAATTGATATCTAATGCCCAAGATATCGCATTAGAAGTGACCAAGGTTTATCTCGATGCGGTAAAAGCTTATGAAGTGCTTTCACTCTCTGAAAACAACCTCGCAACCCACAAAAAAATATACAGCGATATTCGCAAGCGTGTTGAATCAGGTATTGGCTCAACAGCAGATATGTCACAGGTAGAAGCACGTATTGCTAAAGCGCACGGTAATTTACTTGCGGCGCAAAACAACCTTTTTGACACTCATACGCAATTCAAAAGGCTTGTGGGTCAATCTCCGCTAGGGTTAACCTTCCCTCGCGCAGATGCAGGCGCTATCCCTTACACGGTTGACGGCGCATTAGCAAAAGCGTTTAATCAGCACCCAGTAATTAAGATTGCACAAGCCGATGTAGACTCTGCGAAATTTCAATACAAGCAATCTAAGAGCACCAACTACCCAACGGTTTCTTTTGAAGCCGCTCAAACCTGGCGCGATGATGCCGGAGGCACTCCCGGCAACAGCGACGAGTTTTCTGCGATGGTTCGTTTAAGATACAACCTTTACAACGGCGGTTCAGACCAAGACCGTGCAGAAAGTGCCGCTTATCAACTAAACAAAGCTAAAGACCTTCGTGAAAGTACGTTCCGAAACGTAGAAGAAAGTTTACGCCTTTCTTGGAGTGCCCTTGATTTAACCGTTCAACAAAAAGAGTTCTTGTCAGATCACGTAGACTCGGCATCAGACACCGTTATCTCTTATGAGAAACAATACCGTATCGGTAAACGTACCCTTCTCGATTTGCTTAACACCGAGAACGAACTATTCGAAGCCCGTAAGGGCTATCTGGATGCCAAGTACGACGAACAATACGCGAAGTACCGAGTAATGAATGCAACAGGAAACCTGTTAACTGGGTTACGCGTCGAAACCCCTCAAGAATGGAATGAAAAGGTAGAATACTAATGAAGCTGATAAAGACTGTATTTCCGCTTTGTCTCATGATTGTCTCTGCCAACGTTTTAGCTGAAACAAGCAATGAAGAATTTGAATATCGAGCTCTTCCAAATATCACGCAAATTTATGATCTCGAAGATGATGATAATGACGGCGTAATTAACGCGCGAGATTTATGTCCCGATACGCAAATTGGTGCAGAGATCAATAACGACGGTTGTGGTTCATACTTTGAATCGTCAGAAAAGAAAGAGCTCCACATACTCTTTGCTAATAACTCTACGGAAATTAACCCTGTTTTCCTAGGGCAGATACGCCAGATGGCTGCGTTTTTGAAGCGTTACGAGGGTACATCGATTGAGTTACAAGGTTATGCCAGCAAAGTGGGCAATGCCAAACACAATTTAAAACTGTCAAAAGAACGAGCATCCAACGTAAGGCGTGCCCTTATCAGTAATGGTATTCAACCATCTCGAGTCAACATCGTGGGTCATGGCGATTCTGAATTCAGCAGCGACAACAGCCAAATTAATCACGCACTGAACAGAAAAGTTGTCGCTTCTGTTGCTGGGTTTAAAGGTAATATCAAAGAAGAGTGGCACATCTTCACCAAAATAAAAAAGTAGGCTCTATCCTGCGTTTACCATACTGAAACGTGATCTCAAGTTAACGTTTCAGTATGGTGATAATTCCTTGAATAGCATGTACCTAAGCCGTCTATAATGTTAATCTTGCGTCGTTATCAACATAGAGAATTAATCCATGAGCAAACTAACAGCTGATACTCAAGCAAATCTAGAACTTTTCGTTTCTGAAACACAAGAAACTAAACTGGTATGGGGCCTTCGCAATGAAGAAGGTTGGCTAGCATGTGACTCAAGTGAATTCGAAAGCAGCGAAGTGATGCCTTTTTGGTCTTCAAAAGAAGATGCCCAGACTCACAACGTTGAAGAGTGGGCTGACTTCGAAGTATTAGAAATTCCACTAGATATCTTTGTAGAAGATTGGTTACTGACTCTAGCTGAAGACGGCGTTCTTGTTGGTATTAACTGGAATGCAACATTAGAAGGCAAAGAACTTGAGCCTTCTGACCTAGCGAAATTATACATCTAATTTCCGATATCGGTCGTGCGAACAGTACGACCGATACACGTCTGATAAATATCAACAAATTAGAGACTTACCTCGCATAACCTCCTACCCATACCATTCAAAAATTGAAGCAACATCAAACTAACAATAGAATATCGTTCTTTATCTGATAGATAGTTTCTTGTGACTCACTCTGTTTTTATTGCCCTTCTACTGTTCATTAGCTTTTATTCTCATGGCCAAGTATCAACACAAGATCGTCACCAAGACTCTCCTTTCAACTCATCTAATTTAGATTCAAACACGACTCCAAATGCTGATTGGAATGCACTCTATCTCTCGACTCTAACTCATTCCCCATCGCGTGCGTTAAACATGCTGCAAACCCGTTACATTGGCTCAACCGTCTATGGAGATAAGCTTTACCTTTCATCTCTGTTATATCAATACATGAGCCACCGAGATCAACCGTTCTATGGAATCGCTTCAAACGACAGTGAGTACCAAGCGATTGAAGAAGCGTTTATTTCTGCATTGATGAAAGACGGCCAAGGCCAATATGAAGAAGCGCAACAAGGCTTTTTGACCCTATTAGCGAAAATGCAATCGCGCAGTGATTTAACTGGAAGAGCGCTACTAAAATACCAACTATGTCGATCTTTGAACGAGCAAGCTAAATATCATCAAGCGAACTATTACTGTTCTGCGCTTCAATCAGATTTACATAACATCGCTGACCCTGTGTTACCAAAGTTTGGTACTTATCGAGTCATCGCTAACAATCACCATTTCCGCAGTGACTATCAAGCCGCGCTAGATACCTACCTATCACTGATAAACGTGTTCCCACAAGGACATGACATTTCGGGGATCTATAATGATGTGGGTAACTTGCTTAAAGAATTAAAGCAATATGAAAAATCGGCAGAGTACCTCAAAGAAGCACTCACATTAAGAGAAAGTGCTTCTGATTTGATGAAAGCACAAGTGCATCATAGCCTTGCAGATCTCTACCTTAACCAAGAGCAAAGTGACTTAGCAATTAACCATTTTCAAACAGCAAGAACACTGCTGAGCTCATCGTCACATAGCTACGGTATCGCACTAACAAGTCTTGGCTTAGGAAAAGCTTATACTCAAATTAGAGACTATGATTTGGCAAGAGGTTACTTAGTCAACTCTCTTTCAGCTTCGAGCGAACTGAGTAATGATGTCATTCGTATTAACGCTTACCTAGCGATCAGCGATATGTTCGAAGAGCAAAAGCTGACAACCGAAGCGCTCAATTATGCTCAGCAAGCTCTAGAAGTATCCGAGCAAGTCACAAGACACAAGTACATCGCTCAGTCACTCCTTCAGCTTTCCGACCTTCATCAAGCGCTCAGAAATTACCAACAAGCTTTCTATTTCTACCAGCGATACTCATCTATACAAATTGAAACACGCGATATCGATAACAGGTTGGCTTTTGAAGCACTAGACCTGACCCACGCTAAATATGAGCAAGAATTGGAAAATTCTTTCCTGATAAATCAGACAAAGCTCGACCGCGTTCAAATTGAAAAAATGGAACATCAAAGATGGTTGTACAACGTCATTGTTATTCTATTGCTGTGCGCCGCAAGCTTTACGGTATTAGCAAACAAAACGATTCGCGCAAAAGCTTCCATCGATGCTATGACGAAAGCGTATGGCCGGACCGAGATCATACGAAGAATCAAAAGAGTCAGACGCTGTAAAGGAACGGACAAGCAACATGTCCTCGTTCTGCTCGATCTGGATAGATTCAAGAAGATCAATGATGAACATGGACACCCTACCGGTGATAGAGCGCTCGTCCATATTAGTCAGCAAATACGAAAACACTTAATGAATGACGAATTGTTTGGTCGCTTAGGAGGCGAAGAATTTCTCATCATGCTAACCAATACCAAGCCTGTAGACGTGCGAGAGCGCGTCGAAGAGCTACATTACGCCATATCAAGCACCGTCTTCTTAACAGAAAGCAAAAAGCCACTTAATGTAACCGCGAGTTTTGCTTATCTAGCAACCTCAAACGCATTAAGTGACTTTGATGACTTGTACTCTGTGCTTGACCAAGCACTGTATCAAGCAAAGAGCAACGGCCGATACTGCATCATTGATGCTTACAACGAACCAATTGATTGACCTGAGGTTATTTATTCTCAGTCTGTTTGCGAACCAACTCAGCCATAATACCTTCACGATCACCTAGGTAATCGTTAAGGCCAACTTTACGCAGTTCACACGCTGGGCAATCGCCACAACCATCACCGATGATGCCATTGTAACAAGTCAGTGTTTTATTGCGAACAAGCTCAAGTGCTGAGTACTGGTCGGCCAATGCCCATGTTTCAGCTTTGTTGAGCCACATTAACGGTGTTTTAATATCAAGCGGCTTGTCCATACCTTGTACAAGCGCAGAGTTCATCGCTTTCACAAAGTCATTACGACAATCAGGGTAGCATGAGAAATCAGTTTCACACACGCCCGTGATTACGGTATTTGCACCGATTTGGTAAGCGTAAATACCCGCCAAAGTTAAGAACAGAATATTACGACCAGGAACAAAAGAGTTTGGTAGTCCATTCTCTTGTAGCTCATGAGACACAGGAATATCGTCACGAGTCAGAGAGCTGATAGCCAGTTCATTCAACAGAGTCACATCCATCACTTTGTGCGCTTTCACACCAAGCTCTTTCGACAACGACTCCGCAACTTCAATCTCGAGTCTATGGCGCTGACCATAGTCAAACGTAATCGCATGAACTTCATCATACTCTTTTAAAGCTTGAACAAGACACGTTGTTGAGTCTTGACCACCACTGAATACTACGACTGCTTTTTTCATCTTAAATCCTTACGAGAATCTTCTACTAGCGACTTATCTAGGCCAGTAAACAAATGCAACCTATGCGATGCTCAAATATTTGTGAGTTTGAATAGATAAACGCCAGTTACGTTCAATACAGGTATCAATACACAGTTGCGTTGCACGTTCTTTTTGGCTAATAGGTTGAAGTGCAATGACTGTATTTTCAGGAACATCGGCTCTAGCAATAAGAGCATCTAGTTGCTCGATATCTTTACCTGTACCAACAGGGTGCTTGATTTCATTCGCACGAACGAGTGCGCTATCAAGGATATCCAATTTGGCTTTCATTGCGACTTTTGGTGACACCGTAACCCAAGTATCCAGTGTGGCTTTTACTTCTGATGTTCCGCTGGTCTCAATCTGACAGCGACAACCGTGCTGCTCAAATGCTTCAGTAAGAGGGACAAGATCATAGATGCACGGCTCACCACCAGTAATCACAATGTGCTTCGCGGTGTAACCTTGCTTGATATATTCATTCACGATTCCTTGCGCATCAATTGCAGACCAAGTCGGTGAATCCTCTGTCTTAACCATAATATCACCAAGGCTCGTTTCATCTTCCGGCAACGCTTCCCAAGTCTGTTTGGTATCACACCAAGAACAGCCTACAGGGCAAATTTGCAGTCGAACAAAAACAGCAGGAACGCCGGTAAATACGCCCTCGCCCTGGATGGTTTCAAACATTTCATTAATCTTGTACAACTTACCCTCAGCTCAATCATTTGATGAAATTAATCAACCGCAGACCTTAAAGCACTTGCCCCTTTTGGTCAAACAAATGAGTACTGATAAATGAGTTGATCAAAGCCCTAGCCTGAACTTTCAAGTTCCCTTATCCTTTCGCCCATTAGATTTCGTTAGCTTTTAATTTTTTAGTAAGGAACAACATGTACAAACTGATTGCTCTTGATATGGATGGCACACTGCTCAACAGTGATAAAGTAATTTCTCAAGAGAACAAAGACGCGATTGCCAAAGCACGCGCTGCAGGTGTGAAAGTGGTTCTGGCTTCTGGTCGTCCTTTAGAAGGCATGCAGAGTAAGTTAGACGAGCTTTCAATCAACGGCGAAGATGACTTTGTGCTCTTCTACAACGGCTCTATGGTTCAAAACGTCTCTACAAAAGAACTCATTCATAGTGAGATCAGCAATGGTAAAGCCGCGAAAGAGATCGCAGCCCTCGCTGTACAGCTTGGTGGTTATGTTCATGCATTCAGCAAGATTCATGGCTTAATCACACCTGAGAACAATGAGTACACTGGTATTGAAGCGCGTATTAACGGCTTAGAGATTACCGAGTTCGACTTTTCTCAACTAGAAGATGACCACGAAATCATCAAAACTATGATTGTCGCAGAACCAAGCAAGCTGACTGAAATCATCGGCAAGTTGCCACAAGAGCTTAAGACTCAATTTACTATCGTGCAAAGTGCACCATTCTTCTTAGAGTTCCTAAACCCAAATTCAAACAAGGGTGTCGGTATTGAGGCGATAGCTAAGCACTTGGGTATTACAGCAGAAGAAGTAATCTGCATGGGTGACGCTGAAAACGATCATCATATGCTTGAATACGCTGGCCTTGGCATTGCAATGGAAAACGCAATGGAAGAAACCAAGAAACTGGCGGATCACATCACAGCGAGCAACGACGACCATGGTGTAGCGGTCGCTATTGAGAAATTTATCTTCAACTCATAAACGCTCAGCAGCTATAGTGAGAATTACTTTTTGCTTGTTGCACAAATGACAAAGGCTGTGCACTGCACAGCCTTTTTTGATTTTATATTAGTCGGTTCGCCTACTCTCTTTTCCATGGCAGACGAAACGCCACTACACCAAATAGAATCAAGATTGGGAAACGTAAGGTCTCAACGATAAATGAAGCGATGCCACTGAATGAGACGAAACTTCCTGCCCAGCTAATCAGCAGATTTCCCGCTAACAACATCGCCATCACTCCAAATACAATCTTGAATGAGAACTGGCCGACCAAAGGCTTCGAATCCGTTAACGTTACTAAGCATGCAATCGTCATCAAAATTGCCACCCAGAAAGAGAATGTTGGCAGTGGCCATATCACCGTGAGAACAATCGACAGTAAGCACAATGCCCACCAGACACCTTTAGAGCTTAATAAGGCACTAATATCAACATCAGGTTTCGCATCTAATCTCACGATGTGCCAAGTCGTTAACGCGCCCAATACGCCTCCCATTAAGACATCACTAAAGAGCGCACTGCCTGAATAAGACGTAAATAGCATAATCCACAGTAGGCCCGCGAGCACTATCAAAATCGATTTTTGCTCCAAGAGGCGCTTTAGTTTCCAAAAGACTAACAAGGTTAAACTCACCCACAAGCTAGCCAATAAACTTGGAAAGCTATAGCCACTGCTCATCACTAGCTTCAATGTTGGCAAGTAAGCATGCGGACGTGGAAAACCAAACCCTTGGTGGGCGATTAAAGTGAGCAATGTCACCGAGATCAAAGTGAAGCCAAACTTCAACGCGAAGTTACGGCCAAAATGCCAAGCAATTAGCGGCAATATCACGATGAAAACCCATGGCTTCGCTAACGAGTCAGTTAAAAGTACAGTATTCGCAAACACGCTTGGCATCTTATCGAACGCGTTTTGAAGCGACACAATCCAATTTAATTCAACTTGATGGACTTTCGGTGCCGCGCCCACCAGCTCTGTCACATACGTCACAGGTTGATCTGTCGCGGATAAAAAGAATTCGTTAATCTCAGACCATTGCTCTGGGTAACGGTATTGATTGGCTTGCAACTCCGTAGGTGGCAATAACATCGCGCGACTGACTTCCACACCGTAATGAGGAGCAAACCAGATTGGTAGCTCAAAGCCACCTAACTCATTTCGAGCTTTGTAACTGATCACTTCAGAGTCAGAGACACAATCATACACAACGGCACTGTCGGTATATCCCAACACATCACCGACCGTCACGGACAAACCCGCCTCTTCCCAAGTTTCTCGTTGCGCCGCGACCGATGGCGGCTCTCCAGAAACCACAGTACCTCCCGGTAGAGACAATTGACCTGTGATCAACTCATCAACCAACACGATTTGGTTATCAGCACGTACTACACACAAAGCGCCCGCAATATGATCGGGCAAAGTGTTGCTCGCCCAAGCGGAAGTAGTACTCAAAAGAGACAATATGAAAACTAATAAATATCGAATAACCAACGAGTTTACCTAAAAATAAGAGAAAAAGTTAAAGACTGCTCTAGTGTAATCAAACACGCACAAAATCGCTGTCTACGTTTTGTGCAAAGCCTTCCTCATCCATTGAATGTGAGGTGTGAACCCCATTTTTTGGTAGAAGTCCTTGGCAGGTGAATTAAAGTCCCAAACCTCTACAAAGACTTGTTCAACCCCATAATCATCAAAAGTCGCTTCAACTTTGCTAAACAACTTTTCAGCAATCGATTCTTTTCGATATTCCGGCAACACAAAAAGCTCATCGACACTCCCCATCGGCACCGGTTTACTCACCGTTGAGATAAGCTCACAAAAATGTCCGGAGATAAAGCCAACAATGAGCTCACCTTTTAATGCCACATAAACCAAGCATTCAGGATCATCCAAGTAACGTGCAATGCTTTTTTCCTGCTCAATCTCTTCTGCCGTTTTAAAGTGCTCTGGGCTAGCAAGGTGGTGGTGATGGTGGAGATCGAACATTAACTCATTAAGTTGTTCCAAATCCGTGTGCTTTGCAGCCCTTAAGGTGACATTCATGACTATTGCGCTTCTCAAACCAAATTAATATCTAAACTGAGTCTAGTTTACTTGCCGTGAGTATCTATACAAGTTATTGAATTAATTCATTGTTTGAAGTGCGTATTTTAGATACAAAAACGGCCACATTATGTGGCCATTCTGTTTGAATGATTTTCAATTAAATGAATATCTAGGCTTTAGCTTTAGTTGTAGCTTCAGCTTTATGCGCCGTTGTCCTCTTTCTCTTCTTTGAGATCAGCAAGCTGTTGTTCTAGTTCAATAAGCTTAATTTCAGCCTCTACTTCAGCAACTCGCTTTTCTGCATCGGTTCGATTGTCTTGCGCCAGACCATCAGCAGTGACTTGGGTTCGTTGTGCGTTTCTTGCATCGTCCGTATCTTTCATTGAACCAGCAACACCACCGGTCACACCACCCAATGCAGCACCCTTCGCGGCTAAGCTCGCATCTCCAGTTAGAGCGCCTGCTGTCGCTCCTAATAAAGCCCCCCCCACAGCACCACGATTACGTGCAGCATTCTCATTTTCGTTATCCATTGCTGGTGATGCGCAACCAGAAAGAGTCACAATCAGTGTCGCTAAAAGAAAAGGTTTAGTGAATTTCATAGGAGTCTCGCTTAGTTCTTCGTTTGGAGTAGAGCCATCTTAAGCAGAACCGTTAATGAGATAAATAAAGCCACGTTTAGACGATACATCAAGTTCAGTTATGTATCATTCAACCATCGCATAAGTGCTTATTGATATATATCTTTGAGCTCGCCTTAGCCTGACAAACAAAAAAGGCGACCAATTAGGTCGCCTCATCGCTCTTTCTCTATAATTATTCTCTTTCAGATGTCGCTCTTAGCCTTTGGACCAAAAGTTTTGCATATTTTCTGCACTAGGTGGTGGCCTAACACCGCAATCTCGATAATGATTTTTATCGCCGATCCCCAGTATCTTGCCATTTTCGTCATCAATCATTGCGGCAACTTTAACACCGTCTCCCACATGACGAGTCAACACAACAATTTCACCAGCTCTTTCAGATCTTACCGCGCCTAAGATTTGATATTCGTAGCGACCTTTCCTTGAATTAACGATCATCTTCGAGTTAATCGGGTCGGCTTCATACCCCACGCCCATATCAAAAACCGCTTGATAGAGATCGACGCCAGTCTTGGACACACATTTAAATATCTTGGGATGACTCAATGGCTCTAACAACGCTCTACTCGCTTCATCCTTTGAATTACTGGCACTAGCAGCACCACTGACCAGTAAAGCAATCAACAAAAAGTAAGCTCGCATAAAAAGACCTCAATATGTGGGATTCATAATGAGGTCATAGTAAACGCAATGGATAAGCGGATGAATAAAGTAGAGTTTAGGTAAACTATCACGCTGGGTTATGCATTAATCAACAAGCCAAAGATGATATTACCTAAACTGCGACGTCTATTTACCGAGCTTTTCAGCAATTTCAGTTAAGCTGGTAGGGTCGTCAATCGTCGAAGGCACCACATATTGTTCACCTTCTGCGATCTGTCGTATGGTTCTGCGCAAAATCTTACCGGAGCGCGTCTTAGGTAATCTCTCAACAACCAAGGCTTGCTTAAAACACGCGACCGCGCCAATCTCATTGCGAACCTTGCCAACCAACTCCGCTTGTAACTCAATGCCATCAACTTTTACGCCATCTTTTAACACAACTAGACCTAATGGAAGTTGTCCTTTTAAGTCATCGTGAATACCGACTACCGCGCATTCTGCAATGGCTGGGTGACCACCCACGATTTCTTCCATTTCTCCCGTCGACAGACGGTGTCCCGCTACGTTTATCACATCGTCGATACGGCCCATGATAAATAGATAGCCATCTTCATCAAGATAGCCACCGTCACCAGAAACATAATAGCCCGGGAACTGACTCAAATAGCCGGATTCAAACCGATCATGATTGCGCCATACCGTGGGTAAACAACCAGGCGGCAATGGTCGTTTAAGTGCCACAAACCCTTGTTGATTCGTTTGTGCGATTTCACCCAACTCATTGAGGATCTCCACTTGGTAACCCGGAACAGGTTTAGTGGAAGAACCCGCTTTCACTGGCAAAGATTCCAACCCTGTTGGATTGGCAGAAATAGCCCAACCCGTTTCGGTTTGCCACCAGTGGTCGATAACCGGCTTATTGGTATGAGATTCAACCCAATCCAATGTTGGCGGGTCTAAACGCTCGCCAGCCATGAAAATCGACTTGAGTGATGATAGGTCATACTTAGTCAGTAATTCGCCTTCGGGATCTTCTTTCTTAATGGCTCTAAATGCGGTTGGAGCAGAAAACAATACATCGACTTTGTATTCTTCACACACACGCCAGAATACGCCGGGATCTGGCGTTCTAACTGGCTTGCCTTCAAACAAGATGGTTGTGCAACCATGAATCAATGGCGCATACACAATATAGGAATGCCCCACTACCCAGCCGACATCAGAAGCCGCCCAAAACACACCATCTTGCGGCATATCGTAGATAGTGCTCATCGAGTATTTCATGGCGACCGCGTGACCACCATTGTCACGAACCACACCTTTTGGCTTACCCGTCGTCCCTGATGTATACAAGATATATAGTGGGTCAGTCGCTAGAACAGGCACGCATACGTGAGGCAAAGCATCGTTAACCGCTTGTTGCCAAAGTACATCGCGTTCATTGCTCAACTCGGCTAGAGACTGCTCTCTTTGGAATACCACTACTTTCTCGGGCTTCCAACGGCTGTCCATGATCGCGCGATCGACCATAGGCTTATATGGCAGGACTTTATTTATCTCGACACCGCAGGATGCAGTAATCAACACCTTCGGTTCAGCATCTTCGATACGAACGGCAAGCTCATGAGGAGCAAAACCACCAAACACCACCGAATGCACCGCGCCTAGTCGAGCACAAGCCAGCATTGCCATTGCCGCTTCAGGAATCATTGGCATGTAGATCACCACACGATCGCCTTTGGTAACGCCTTGCGTGGCTAACATACCTGCGACTTTAGCCACTTGTTCACGCAATTGATTGTAAGTGTACGAGGATTGAGTTCCTGTAACTGGAGAATCGTAAATCAGCGCGGTATTGTCACCTCGTCCATTTTCACAATGGTAATCAAGCGCGAGCCAGCAGGTGTTCATCACCCCATCAGGAAACCAACGTTCAATACCGTTATCGTCAGTTTGTAATATCGTTTTTGGTGGTTCAAACCAATCTATCGCTTGTGCTTGCGTTTCCCAGAACGAATTGGGGTCTTCCCTAGCCCATTGATACTCGGTTATGTAATCTGTTTTTCTGTTCATTCGATTCGTAGCAGACATAGTGCCTCCTCCATGATTTATCCATTATTCCAAGCGCCTAGCTTTTGGCAGTAGCACTTGATTGCACTCTTTTCTCAGCGTTGTGTTCGTGAACATTTAACCGTTCACGACAGTCGCTTTACTTGGGAAAAGGCACACGAATGGCACCTTCCATGATCACTCGGGCACTACGACTCATAATCGCCCTTTCAATTTTCCACCCACTTTCCGTCTGAATAGCTTTAGCACCCACTTTTAAGGTTCCTGACGGGTGGCCAAAGGTCACAAAATCTCGGGAACCCTCACCGGCTGCCAAGTTCACTAACGTACCTGACACACTCGCCGCTGAAGCAATGGCGACCGCTGCCGTACCCATCATGGCGTGATGCAGTTGTCCCATAGACAAAGCACGCACCAGAAGGTCAGTATCTTCGACAGCAACCGATTTACCACTGGAGGCTTGGTACGCTTGAGGATTAGCAACAAACGCGACTTTAGGTGTATGTTGACGTGATTCAGCTTGTTCTAAAGAATCAATAAGACCCATCGCTACTGCACCATGTGCTCGTATGGATTCAAACAGAGCCAAGGCTTTGGTATCACTATTGATATCTGATTGAAGTTCAGTGCCTTGGTAACCAACCGATTCAGCATCAACAAAAATGGTGGGTATCCCAGCATTAATGTATGTCGCTTTGATGCAACCCAGATCGGGAACATCTAAAAAATCGACAACATTCCCTGTTGGGAACATAGAGCCACTCGCATCGGCGGGGTCTAGAAAATCTACTTGGATCTCAGCGGCGGGGAAAGTCACACCGTCGAGTTCAAAATCACCTAACTCTTGAACTTCGCGACCAGCGATAGGTACATGAACAATAATGGTTTTCTCTATGTTCACTTGCCATACTCGCACCTCGACCACGCCGTTTTCTGGAATACGATTCGAATCGACTAGGCCACTATGAATTGCAAATGGGCCTACGGCAGCAGACAGATTGCCGCAGTTACCGCTCCAATCAACGAACTGCTTGTCTATTGCTACTTGGCCGAATAGGTAATCAACATCGTGATCGGCTTTACTGCTTTTCGAAACAATAACGGTTTTACTGGTACTGGATGTTGCACCGCCCATGCCGTCGGTTTGTTTGCCATAAGGATCCGGGCTGCCAATCACGCGCAGAAGTAATGCGTCTCGAGCTTCTCCGGCAACTTGCGCAGCTTCAGGTAAGTCACTTAAGTTGAAGAAAACGCCTTTGCTTGTTCCGCCCCGCATGTAGGTGGCAGGTACTTTTATCTGTTTAGTGTTCATCACAAGCTCCTACTGGGCGAGAAAGTCTTTGGCGAAACGTTGCAACACGCCACCAGCGCTATACACGTTCACTTCGTCTGCCGTGTCTAGTCGGCAGGTTACTGGCACATCAAGCTTTTCACCGTTTTTACGAGTGATCACTAAAGCCAAATCAGAACCTGCTTGGATGTCACCATAAACGTCGTAAAGCTCGGTACCGTCCAATTCTAAGGTGTTTCGATTGGTCCCCGCTTTGAATTGCAAAGGCAGCACGCCCATGCCAACCAAGTTGGTTCTGTGAATTCGTTCAAACCCTTCTGCCACAATTACTTCAACACCCGCTAAGCGCACACCTTTGGCTGCCCAGTCACGTGATGAACCTTGGCCATAATCGGCCCCCGCCACGACAATCAAAGGCTGTTTACGGTTCATGTAGGTTTCTATCGCTTCCCACATTCGCGTAACTTGACCTTCGGGTTCAACTTTTGCCAATGAACCTTGCACGACTTCTCCAACGTCCTTCACCATTTCGTTATACAGCTTAGGGTTGGCGAATGTTGCTCGTTGCGCGGTTAAGTGATCACCTCGATGGGTCGCATAAGAGTTAAAGTCCTCTTCCGGCACTTCCATTTTGGTGAGGTATTCCCCCGCCGCGCTCGAAGCGAGAATCGCATTTGAAGGGGATAAGTGATCTGTGGTGATGTTGTCCCCCAGAATAGCTAAAGGTCTCATCCCTGAAAGGCTTCGTTCCCCCGCAAGAGCCCCTTCCCAATAAGGTGGTCTTCGGATATAGGTACTTTGAGGTCGCCAGTCATAAAGCGGTTCAGTCGTCACCTGTTCCTCGTCTGGCTGGAACATTTTCACGTAGATTTGTTGGAATTGCTGAGGCTTAACGTGCTCACCGACAACGGCATCGATCTCGGCATCACTCGGCCATAAATCACTTAAGTAGATTGGCTTACCATTGTTGTCGGTGCCTAAGCTGTCTTTCTCGATATCAAAGCGAATCGTGCCAGCCAAGGCGTAAGCAACCACCAATGGCGGTGAGGCTAAAAACGCTTGTTTGGCATAAGGATGGATTCGACCATCAAAGTTTCGATTCCCCGATAACACAGCGGTAGAGTACAGGTCGCGGTCGATGATCTCTTGTTGGATTGTAGGATCCAACGCCCCACTCATTCCGTTACATGTCGTACACGCATAGCCGACGATACCGAAGCCTAATTGTTCAAGTTCAGGAAGCAAACCTGCCGACTCGAGATAGAGCTTGGCAACTTTAGAACCTGGAGCAAATGACGTTTTCACCCACGGCTTACGAACTAATCCAAGCTGATTGGCTTTCTTAGCTACCAGTGCGGCGGCGACTACGTTTCTTGGGTTGCTGGTGTTGGTACAAGAGGTAATTGCTGCGATGATCACCGCACCATCAGGCATTTGTTCGTCGCTGTACTGCTTAGCATGCTGCTCTTTCCAAGATGCTTGACTGATGCCTTGTTCCGCCAGCTCTCTGGTTGGCAAACGACGATGGGGATTGGATGGCCCTGCAAGATTGCGCTCTACCTTCGATAAATCAAACTCTAATACACGTTCGTATTGAGCAGAGTCTAGATCGTCAGCCCATAGCCCGGTTTGCTTGGCGTAGCGTTCAACTAATTCAACCTGCTCAGGCTCTCGACCGGTGAGCTTCAGGTATTGAATAGTCTGCTCATCGATATAGAACATACCCGCTGTCGCACCATATTCTGGCGTCATGTTAGATATCGTTGCGCGGTCACCAATAGTCAGAGCACGAGCCCCTTCACCGAAGAATTCCAAATAGCTTGAGACCACTCTCTGATTACGAAGAAACTCAGTAATCGCAAGCACAATATCCGTTGCGGTTATCCCTTCTTGTCGTTGACCCGTCAGTTTAACGCCGACAATATCAGGCAAACGCATCATTGACGGACGACCGAGCATCACAGTCTCAGCTTCCAAGCCGCCCACACCAATCGCAATAACGCCCAGAGCATCAACGTGCGGTGTATGGCTATCGGTACCAACACAGGTATCAGGGAAAGCGATACCTTCTTTGGATTGAATAACCGGAGACATTTTCTCCAAGTTAATCTGGTGCATGATCCCGTTCCCCGCAGGAATCACACTCACATTTTTAAACGCGGTTTTACACCATTCGATAAAGTGAAAACGGTCTTCGTTTCTGCGCTCTTCAATCGCGCGGTTTTTATCAAACGCTTGATTATCAAAGCCTGCGTGTTCCACTGCCAGAGAGTGATCAACAATCAGTTGGGTTTCAACAACGGGGTTCACCTTGGCAGGGTCTCCGCCTTGGTCGGCAATCGCGTCTCTTAATCCAGCCAAATCTACTAGGGCTGTTTGACCAAGAATGTCATGACATACAACGCGCGCAGGATACCAAGGAAAATCTAAGTCGCTCTTGCGTTCAATGATCTGTTTTAAGCTGTCTTCAAGGGTTTCAGGATCACAGCGTCTTACTAATTGCTCTGCCAATACTCTCGACGTATAAGGCAAGGTTTTATAACTGCCTGGAGATAGCGCTTCTACCGCTTCGCAAGCATCGAAATACTCTAAATGGGTTCCGGGTAAAAGTTTCCGGTACTGATTTTTATCAAGGTACTGAGCTTGTTCAAGTTTTACATCAGACATACATCCACCATTATCTGTTAAATTCTATTCGTTGGTTCTCGAGGCCTTATCACATGAAGAGAAAAGTCACCTCGAGATATAAGTCGGCTCGATATAGAGAACTAACGTAAATGGATTGGTAGCCAGTCTTGATGCTCTGGCCCGGTGTAGTCTGCACTTGGACGAATAATTCGATTGTTTTCTCTTTGCTCGAATACGTGTGCCGTCCAACCCGTAAGGCGGCTCATCACGAAGATAGGAGTAAACAATTTGGTTGGGATGTCCATGAAGTGATAAGCCGATGCATGGAAGAAGTCAGCATTACAGAACAAGCCTTTCTCGCGCTTCATTACCGCTTCAACACGTTCTGAAACGGCGTAAAGCTGTTGATCTCCCACCTCTTGAGCTAGCTCTTTTGACCAACGCTTGATTAGAGCATTTCGCGGGTCGCTTTCACGATAAATGGCATGACCGAAGCCCATGATTTTGTCTTTGTTAGCAAGCATCTGCATGATGTTAGTTTCTGCTTCATCAGCGGTTTGCCAATCTTGGATCATTTCCATCGCCGCTTCATTCGCACCGCCATGTAAAGGACCTCTCAACGTACCAATCGCTGCGGTGACACAAGAGTGTATATCTGACAGTGTGGATGCACACACACGAGCGGCAAAGGTTGAAGCATTAAACTCATGTTCCGCGTAAAGGGTTAGCGAGCAGTGCATCACCTTCTTATGAAGTTCACTAGGTGTTTTATCCGTTAGCATTTTCAAGAAGTAGCCACCCAGACAGGCTTCACTTTGATCTTCAGTATCAATTCGCACGCCATCATGGCTAAAGCGGTACCAATAACAAATAATGGCAGGGAAAAGCGCGAGCATTCGTTCAGTCGCGGGCAGTTGCTCAGAAAAATCAGACTCTTGCTCTAGATTACCTAGCATTGAACAGCCCGTTCTCATCACATCCATTGGATGAGCGTCTGCTGGGATAAGCTCTAGTGCTGCTTTCAAAGGTTGAGGCAAGCCGCGCAGACCAACCAACAATATTTTGTAATCATCGAGCTCTTTTTCAGTGGGTAAGTGACCTCTTAGTAGCAGATGCGCCACTTCTTCGAACTGAGCATGATTAGCAAGGTCGGTTATATCATAGCCACGGTAGGTCAAACCCGTTCCTGACTGGCCTACCGTACATAGCGCCGTAGTTCCCGCACTTTGGCCACGTAGACCAGCACCACCGATTGCAGGTGCACTTGCTGTTTTTGCGCTTTGTTGTGGGTTTTCTATTGAAGCCTTATCGACAGCTGCTTTATCACTCAAAGATACAGACATGGTGAACTCCTTTTCTGTGTTAGCCGCCTGCACTCTTTGGTGCTGCCTGTTTATGTGTCCGGTGATCTTTATCATCGGTACTGGATATGGCGACTAACCATTTCACGTTATTGGATTAAGTTGATTTTTGATTAATTGAAACTGGGTTATCCTTCGCTTGAAAACAACTGATCAAGCTTGTTCTCGTAGTCGTGGTAATTAAGGTGTTCGTAAAGCTCTTTACGGGTTTGCATTGAATCCAACAAAGCTTCTTGATTGCCTTCAACTAACAAGTGCTTGTAAACATTCTCCGCCGCTTTGTTCATCGCGCGGAATGCACTCAGTGGATAAAGCACCATATCGACACTTGATTGGGCCAACTCGTTACAGTTATAGAGCGGTGTTTGGCCAAACTCAGTGATGTTGGCCAAAATAGGCACGTGTTTACCCGTTGCTGATTTCAGCGCTGCCGAGAACTTCACGTATTGATCGAGTTGATTCATCGCCTCAGGGAAAATCATGTCAGCGCCCGCTTCAACACACGCAATCGCTCGTTCAATCGCACTGTCTATTCCTTCAACCGCCAATGCATCCGTACGAGCCATAATCACAAAGCTTTCGTCGGTTCTAGCATCAGTTGCAGCCTTAACTCTATCGACCATCTCTTGCTGACTTACAATCGCTTTATTTGGTCGATGACCACAGCGTTTCTGAGCGACTTGGTCTTCCATGTGGACTGCTGCTGCGCCTGCCTTCTCCATAGCGCGAATCGTACGTGCAATATTGAATGCGCCACCAAATCCCGTATCGATATCTACCAGCAATGGCAGATCACACGCGTTGGTAATACGTTCAACATCCACCAACACATCGTTCAATGTCGTAATACCTAAATCAGGCAAACCATAAGACGCATTGGCGATGCCTCCACCCGACAAATAGATCGCCTGATGCCCCAAGTTCTTTGCCATCATCGCGCAATACGGATTCACCGTACCCACGATCTGCAATGGGTCGTTGTCTTGCACAGCTTGTCGGAACTTTGCTCCTGCTGATAACTTCATAATGACGCTCCCTGTTAATTGTTTATTTCTAGCTAATCTTTAAGATTTACAGCTTTTGGTTATCGCCAGCACTGATCCGCTGACAGATTCCAATGGTCGCTTAATCAAGATCTTTGGATTGAATTTGTTGTTCTATAAGCAATCGACTACCCGAGATGTGTCGTCGCATTAGCATTTCTGCTAGCTCTTCATCGCGATTACGAATCGCTTGTAGGATGTATTTGTGTTCATCGAGCGCCTCTTTTGGTCGAGACTGAGCCCTAGGCGATTGATAGCGGTACATGCGTAATAGGTGATAAAGCTCATCACACAGCAGCGAAATGAGTTTGCTGTTACGACTCGCTTTGATAATGCGGTAATGGAAATCGAAATCCCCATGTTGATGAAAGTAAGAAGAACCTTCGACTTCATCGATGTGCTTTGAGTGTGTCGACAATAATCCTTCAAGCCCGATAAGCTCTTCTTGTGTGATATGTCGCGCTGCTAGGCGAGCCGCCATGCCTTCCAATGCCTCTCGCACCGCGTAAAGCTCTAGCAGTTTGTCTGCAGAAAAAGTAATAACTCGAGCGCCGACATGAGGAATTCGCTCAATAAGCCCTAGCCCTTCCACACGCATTATAGCTTCACGTAATGGACCTCGACTTACCTCGAAGCGTTTAGCCAGTTCAGGCTCCGAGATCTTACTGCCCGGTGCTAATTCACCGTTAACAATCGCCTCAACGAGGTACTCAGTCAGATTTTCCGACTTGGTGTTTTCTTTGTCGCTCACACGTGTTTTCGTGTTTGCACTTAAGGTGAGATCTTTTATCGCAGTATTCATATTCACGCTGCTCACTTCTGATTGCCGACCCTAACTGTCAACAATTTCATAACATGAACATAAAATACACGATCGAATTGTCGACAATCAAGTAGATTGTCGACAATTTAGACTAAGGTAGTATTTTTTATAGACGAGAAAGTTTGTTAGAAAACACGAAAATAATGACTTAACCAACTGTTAATAAATGAATTAACCTAGGATAGGCTCAACAAACCCTTACTTACCCTACAATTATTAGAAACCGATGTGTCGACAACTTGCCATCCACCTTTTAGAGATAGTATTCATTTCTACTCATCAGCGATTTAAACCCAAAAAAAAGAGAAGCAATGATCGCCTCTCTTTATTATTCACAAGGTTAACACTCTCAAAATAAGTTAATCACGAGACATCAACATGGTGCTTGCCAATAACGACATTCCTATTAGCACAACCCCTAAGTTACCAATCTCACCAGCAAGTCCTAGTCCCCCACCAATTAAACAGTAATACAACAATCCTAGAACCGCCCCTGCCGTGCCTGCTTGCTGTTTATAATTGACCAACGCCGTACTGAATATATTAGGACTTGCCATACCAAACCCTACAACCACAGCAGCCATTCCTAGTAGAAACCAAAGGCTGTCTTGGTAAAAGTACACCTGAACAGCCCCAATAAAGCTGATTAACACCGCGATCTGAATGAGTCGTTGGGAACCCCATTCTTTTACTAGCAATCGTTTATTCATCGAGCTTCCTAAAACAGATGCTGTTGCTAATATCACGCCACTGTAACCAAATTCAATGGAACTTAAGCCAAACTGGCTGAACATAAATGGCGCTAAGGAATAATAGCTAAACATCATGACATTAAAGCAAGCCACAAGAATCGCACTTTTCCAAATATCCCTATCTTTTAGCATTACCGTGAAAATACCAATAAAGCTGACTGTTTTAGTGTCAGCAGGTTTCGTTTCGGGTAAAGAAAAGGCCGATACGATCAGCAATATAAAAGCCATGACAAGCAGTAAACTGAACACCACTAAGTGTCCAAAATATTCAGCAATCAATCCTCCTGACATTAAACCAACAACAGGGCTAATTGATACTGCAACAATTGCTAGCGAAAACACTTTCCCTAGCTCTTTGCCTTCATAGCTATCTCGCAATATTGTTTGACCAATAACTGAGCCTACCGCCGCCCCAAAAGCTGAAACAACCCGCGCAATCATGACCATATCAAATTGAGCTGCCGTGATGGCTAACAGGCAACCAACGCCATAAGTAAACAAACCACACAACATCGCTTTTCTGCGGCCAATAAGATCAGAAACTCGCCCCCAAAAAACAACACCCACAGCAAAAGCAATAAAGTAAATCGACAAGGTTTGACTTGCACTTGCCATTGACACACCAAAATAATCAACTAAGTGCGGCAATACTGGGCTGTATATAGTTTCAACAATTTGGGGGAACATCAGCAGAATGATGATCAGTCCCATATGGGGTTTTTTATTCATATTATTCTCTTCTAAAACTGGAATAGAGAAGTATATGGATTTCATTTGTGTTCAAATATCAACAGTAGAACAACAAACATCAAAATAAGGACAAATCATGTTGATCGATGACAACACACCTTTTTATGTTGATGGAATGCCCTATCCCTTTGTCGGCATTGCCGCCCAAGTCGGCAGGCACGATTCTTGTATGCATACACACAACCGTGCACAATTGTTATTTGCACCACACGGTTGCATCAGTATTACCCTCGACGGAATGCATTGTGTGTTGCCGCCCACCAAAGTAGCCTGGATACCCGCGGGAATTGAGCATTGTGCAACCATGACCAATGTCGTTGCCTACCGCTCGCTTTATTTTGATCCTCTTCACATTAAAAACTTGCCTGAAGAGTTAAGTATTCTTAACGTCACACCACTACTAAAGGAATTGATCGAACGAATGGCTTTTTGGGATTGGGATAAACCTAGTGAAGAGCAACAAAACACTTTGGCGTTGTGTTGCGAGGAACTTTCTTACGCAGAAAAGAATGAGCTAACGCTGCCTTTACCCAAAGATAAACGATTAGCGTTGTGGTTAGAAAAAGTAAAACTAGGAACACAGTTACCTCAACCACTCAATGAAATGGCCAAGCATATTGGAGCAAGCAGCAAGACCGTTAGCCGATTATTCATCAAAGAAACGGGGATGCCTTACCAAGCTTGGCGTCAACAATGGAGGCTGTTAAGTGCCATTGAGCAATTGTCAGAAAAAAAGAGTGTCTCTGTTGTTGCCCACGAATTAGAGTTCTCCAGTGACAATGCGTTTATTCATTTCTTTAAGCAACACACCGGAGAAACCCCCACTCACTACATGAAGTGAGGTCAACAGCCATTCATGCTTTCTGGCAAAGTTAAGCAGCGACGCTTTCAACTACATATTTTGATAGGTCTACATGATCGATCTGTTCCGGTTTTAAATACGTTTCGGCATAACGGATATGTGTCCCGCTAGTTAGAAACAACCTAAACAGTTCTATATCGAGATGCTCGTCCAACGCCATTTTGTACATGATGTCGACAGCAACACTGATTGGCTTCGCTTTCTTGTACGGCCTATCCGCAGCAGTTAGCGCCTCAAAAATATCCGATATCACGAGAATACGTTCTGGAATTGAAAGATCATCGCCAGTTAACCTCCTTGGATACCCAGTGCCTTTGAGTGTTTCATGGTGCGTCGAAGCATAGCGAGGAACACGGCTTAGTTCTTTCGGGAATGGCAGGTTCTCAAGCATCTTAATCGTGCCAAGCATATGCTCATTTATCTTGAATCGGTCTTCAGCAGTTAACGTGCCACGTGCAATGCTCAGATTGTAGACTTCGCCTAAGTTGTATAGGTGCTCCGGCACATCCATTTTGATTTGATATTTCGGGTCGAACTCTAACGGCCTATCTCTTTTCACTATATGTTCAGGCTTATCACTTAACAGCTGCTCTGTCGCTGGCAAGCTTGAACTCGATTCTCGATTCAAGGCTTCTATCGGCGATAGACCAAGTTGGTCATCAAAATTACGCATCCAAGTCGTCTCAGCGATCGAACGAATACGAGCAACTTTGTCGTCACTCATGAACTCACCACCAACGTTCGACGTAGCGATAAAGGCAAAGTCATCTTGTAGCTGCTGCTTCGTTGCCGTAAGTTCATCGGCTATCAGTTGCGTTGATAGCGTACCATCAAGTTGTTTTCTCAAAGCGGTGATTTCCGCATCACGCCAAAGTACTTCAAATCGAGTTCTCACCTCGTGGATTCGGTTGTAGTTCGCTTCTAACTTCGTACCTTTATCGACGATGTGTTCCGGTGTCGTGATCTTGCCACAATCATGAAGCCAAGCCGCAATTCTAAACTCACGGCGTTCGTCATCATTTTTAAACTCAAAGTCTTTGAAGTGCTCAGACTGCGATTGTTCCGCCGCGTCAGCCAGCATCAAGCCGAGTTCTGGTACACGATTACAATGCCCTGCCGTATAAGCGGACTTATCATCGATCGCTTGAGCGATGAGCTTGATAAACGACTCAACAAACGCCTCTTGCATCTGTTCATGTCGTTTAATCTCCATAGCCATATCTTTTACAGCAACAGATAATTCCCACACTTCTTTGATTCGAGTATCAAGAATTGTCACGTTGTCATAATCACGCAGCTTAACCTTATGAGTCTCTTCCTCTAATTGGCGAATTGGATGCACTATCGGCGCACCAAAAACCCAAGCAATAGGCAACGTCAAACTCATCAGTAACACCGTTACACCAACAGAGGTTGCTAGACGTTTATTGACTGTACTGAAGACTTCAGATTCGGGAATCAATACCGCAAAATACTCAGAGTAGTGTTCGCCCGTGTCTATTTTCTTTAAATAGAGATGCTTGATCTCGCCATTCAACTCTACCCTTACCATACTGCCTTCAACCGTTGCTTCCTTAGTCAAATCATAAAGTTCAGTATAAGGAACCGTCGTATTCGTATTAAAGCCGGTATCATGCAGCCACTTTTTCGCTAAGGCATCAAGTTGTTCACCACTTAACTTACTGATAGCTTGATCAATGATTGGGAGCAATTGTTTATGCTTGCTCTGCAGCACCAAATGGAATTGGTTTGAGTAGTTCTGTTTTAGATCTTCTAGAGTCCCATTGACAACAAGGCCTGGCTGGAAAAACCTATCTAATGCAAACGAGAGTACGGGTTCTGCTTCTAAGAAAGCAAAGTTCTCTTCGCTTTCAATTGAATTAAATGCAGACTCTAGGTTTTCAAATTCAACTAAATCAATGTTCGGAAAATCCTCTCTCAACTTAGGAATAATTGACCACCCAGATAAAATGGCAACTTTTTTACCCTCAAGCTCGGCATAATTAGTGACAACCTTCGCGCCGACCCTTGTCACGATAGAAAATGGCAATTCATAAATTGGAGTCGTGTATAGGCCATCTATGCCATTATTTTTATAATGTTGAACCGATTGCAGGCCATCAATACTTCCTTCTTGAAACTTACTGACAAGCTCGCCCCAAGAGAAACCATTAACAAATTCAAACCTGATCCCTGTCATCTCACCAATCATTTTAAGAAGGTCTATCGCATAGCCGTTTGGTTTTCCCGCCACTGAAAAGTCCATCGGCCCCCAATCATTTTGATTAGACACTAACAGCGGAGGGGTATCGTTAATCAAGGCTTGCTGCTCAGACGATAGCATCAATGTTGATACATCAAACTCCGATTCCTGATTGTTAACCTTGAGGTTAGACGCAATAATATTACCCGATTTCGAATATAAGAAAGACTCAACCTTACTGTCTTCTGCTAAGCCAAGCGCCGTACCTGATAGTTTGCTAGCTAAAGAAGACAACACAATATCAATACCAATCACATGTTGAACTTCAGATTCGATTTTCGAATCAAACGCTAAAGAATAAGTTTGCCCGGTAATTTGTAAATGCTGGAAAAGATATGGCTGAGTTTTTTCGACCGACTGAACATTGGCAGAAACATACCAAGGCCTGGTTGTTGGAAGGTAGTTGCTCTGCTCCGTAGTTGAGTTTCTTAGCGTAAACTCTTGGTCAAAATATTTCGTCGTACGGACGCGCTTCTCCCCTATATTATGAATCTCAACCACAACCCAACGGTCCGTTTGTTGTGCACCGATTTTTTCTCTAACGACAGGGGCAGATTCTAGATTAATTATTTGGAAGAAGTTTTCATTAGATGAGCCAATGTAAATACTATAAAAGAGAGGGTTATCTTTAATTGCTTCTGAAAGAATACTACGCGACTCTTCTTTCGATATTTTGTTACTTATAGAACGTTTCACTGAAGAAAGTAAACGCGCGGTATTGGCTGCGTCAGAATCAACCGCGCCGATATAGTTACTCAGCTCTTGGGACACCATCGTCAACTTTGATAGGGTATTCTCAGTCGCCATTTTTTTACTGAAGTAATATTGCAGTGAAACCGCAACAACAGCGGTAAGAAATGTCGCGAGTAAAAACATTCCTCCAACAGTAAATCGTAACGAAATTTTTTTGTCTGTCATTATTCGATCCTTGAATAACCACTAGCTCAGAAATGTAACGTGCCAGCTATAATCATATTATTACAGTAGCACTGCACACCTAGCAACATATTATTCTATATATTAAAGAGCGCCTCTCCATATCACTCTTTGTGTCGCAATAAGTACCCTCTTTAATGATACACAGCAGTATAAAGCGACCAACAGTCAAAAAATTGTTCACATAAACTCAAGAAAAACCTAGTTATTATTGCTAGAAGAATCCTACAGCCACCTCCCCGTGAACTTTATGAACAATATTAATCCAATGTTCTTTATTCTCAATATCGCCGCATTACAGACATTTCGTTAACACACCGTTAACTTTAACGTCATCTACTAAGCAATATCCTACTCATCTGTTTAGTAGCTGGAAATAAAACATAAGTTTCTCTCCATTGAAGAGATCCCCTACATAAGGAACGTGAACCATGTTCAAGGCACTGAAACCTACTCTTGCGGCTTCTATTATCGCAGCAACCTTTTCTTTCAACACTTTTGCTGCTGACGTAGAAAAAATCCACTTCCTAATCCCTGGCGGCGCTGGTGGCGGTTGGGATATGACAGCTCGTGGTACGGGTGATGTATTGGTGAAATCAGACATCGTAGAAAATGTCTCTTTCCAAAACCTTTCTGGTGGTGGTGGCGGTAAAGCGATTGCTCACCTAATCGAAACGGCTCAACGCCAAGAAGACACGCTAATGGTGAACTCAACGCCTATCGTTGTTCGTTCACTAACGGGGATCTTCCCACAATCTTTCCGTGACCTAACTCCTGTAGCAGCAACCATTGCCGATTACGGTGCAATCGTCGCGTCTGCGGATTCTAAGTACAACACTTGGGAAGACGTCGTTAAAGAGTTCGAAAGCAACCCACGTAAAGTGAAAATTGCTGGTGGCTCAGCTCGTGGCAGCATGGACCACCTTGTGGTTGCGGCAGCGTTCAAAGGCGAAGGTTTTGATGCTAAAAAAGTGCGTTACATTGCCTACGATGCTGGCGGTAAAGCGATGGCAGCACTGCTTTCTGGCGAAACACAGCTGCTTTCTACTGGCCTTGGTGAAGTGCTAGAGATGTCTAAATCTGGCCAAGTAAAAGTGCTTGCTGTGACGGCGCCAAAGCGTCTTGACGCTGCACCTAACATCCCAACACTGACTGAGTACGGCAACGAAACCGTATTCGCTAACTGGCGTGGTTTCTTTGCGGCACCTGGCACAAGCCAAGCGAAGATCGACGAGTGGAATGTAGCACTTGGCAAAATGTACAAAACCGATGAGTGGCAAGTGGTTCGTGACCGTAACGGTTGGATCGACAACTACAAAGCTGACAAAGATTTTTACGCCTTCCTAGAAGATCAAGAAAAACAGATGGGCGACCTAATGCGTGAGCTTGGTTTCTTGAAATAACCAACAACCATAGAGGGCCTATGTGCCCTCTTACTCTTTCCTTGTTTCGCCGTGCATGAGTTAACTTCAAACTCCTTTGTTTATTCGTAGACGTATTACTAACGCTTGCCGATTCGTTGTAAACGCAAGTGGCTGATAAACCAGTACCGTAATTCGCTTACCTTTGGTTAGTGATCCCAGACATTTCATTAACTCGCTCATGTACGGCTTTTTTACTTTTTATACCACCCCAAATGGAGTTGGATATGTCGGACTTACCAACCAAATTTCTGAGTAAGGAATCTTTGCTTTCGAAGGATCGCATCGGAGCCATGCTCTTTATGCTTGCGTGTTTATGCTATGGCTACCAAACCACGCTGATTCCTTTGTTCCCCGGTGACGAGTACGAACCCTTCACAGCAAGAACCTTACCTATCCTGCTAACGTTTATCGGCATTGGCCTTTCGTTGATCCTGCTTATAACCGGACAGCCAGATAAAAAAGTCACATGCGACACTACGCCATTGAACTGGAAACTGCTTATTGGCTTCTTGGTGTTAATGGCTCTGTACGGTGTTGGGCTGACTTATCTTGGCTTTGTTTTAGCAACCAGCTTCTTCTTACTTGCAGGCTTTTACCTACTGGGTGAGCGCCGCAAAGCTGTCTTATTTGGCGCGTCGTTTCCTTTCGTTATCGCGTTCTTTCTTTTATTAACTCAAGGCTTAGATATCTACCTAGAGCCTGGTTTAATCTTCACTCTTTGGTAGGGATAACATTATGTTAGACGGAATTTTACAAGGACTTTCGACCGCCGTGATGCCAATGAACATCATGATGGTAATTGTTGGCTGCTTTGTTGGTACCTTTATTGGGATGCTACCGGGACTCGGTCCAATTTCAGCAATCGCGTTGATGATCCCGATTACATACGGCCTAGACCCTTCTTCTGGCCTAATCTTGATGGCTGGTGTGTACTACGGCGCTGTATTTGGTGGCTCGACGTCATCAATATTAATCAACGCTCCAGGTTGTTCTTCAACGGTAGTAACCGCATTCGATGGCTACCCGATGGCACAAAAAGGCCAAGCGGGTAAAGCACTTGCACTCGCGGCTTACTCTTCTTTCACTGGTGGCACACTTTCGGCAATCATGCTTTTGATTGCGGCTCCGGCTTTAGCCAGCGTGTCATTGAGCTTCCAGTCTTCAGACTACTTCGCATTGATGTTGTTAGGTTTATCGGCAGTAGCGGCGTTTGCGGGCCCAGGTCAGGTAATCAAGGCATGGATGATGACCATTCTTGGTTTGATGCTGTCTACTGTTGGCATCGACAAAGGCGTTGGTGTTGAGCGTTTCACGTTTGGTCTAACAGACCTGATGGATGGCTTTAGTTTCCTACTTCTTGCTATGGCAACCTTCGCTTTAGGTGAGACTTTAATGGGTATTTTGAAACCGGAGAAAGACACTAGCGGCGAAGAAAGCCAAAAGATGGCTGATATTGGTAGCATGAAAATTACCAAAGAAGAGTTCAAAGAAGTGGCGCCAGTTTCGATTCGCTCTTCTATTCTCGGTTTCTTTACCGGTGTTCTACCGGGCGCAGGAGCCACTATTGCGGCATTCCTAAGTTACGGTATGGAACGTAGCCTTGCGCCAAAAGACAAACAGAAAGAGTTTGGTAAAGGCAGTATTCGTGGTCTTGTTGCTCCTGAATCTGCAAACAACGCAGCTTCGAGTGGTTCATTCGTTCCGCTACTGACGCTTGGGATTCCCGGCTCTGGTACTACCGCAATCATGCTTGGCGCCCTAATCGCATACGGTATTCAGCCGGGCCCTCGCTTGTTCGTTGAACACCCAGATGTATTTTGGTCAGTAATTATCTCGATGTACTTTGGTAACATCGTACTGGTTATCTTGAATCTGCCTTTAATCCCTTACATCTCTAAACTGCTCGCGGTACCAAGAACGGTACTACTGCCAATGATTATCTTCTTCTCAATCACAGGCGTGTACTTGGTGTCTTTCAACACGATGGATGTTTTTGTAATGCTCATTGTTGCTATGGTTGCGATTGCGCTGAGGTTAGCTAACTTCCCACTTGCCCCATTACTCCTAGGTTTTATCCTTGGTGGATTAATGGAAGAGAACCTACGACGTGCATTGATGATCAGCGATGGCGAGCTGAGCTTCCTATGGGAACGACCAATCACGATGACGTTCACTATTCTGGCTGTGCTGGTACTATCTAGCCCAATCTTAGTCAAACTATTTAGAAGCTTTAAATCGAAACCAGTAGAAGTGTAAAACTCTACCAATTCAACGAAACCTCAACGAAAGGAGCCATTGGCTCCTTTTTTCAATTAGGTGCTCAATTTGAACCAACGGTTAAAGATGGTAGCAAACTCACAAACCTACCTTTACAACACACATGACACTGATATTCGTAACGAAATCAAGTAAGGTAAACGATCATTTAACGCATTGGATTCAAAACTATGGATTGGTTGATTCTATTCTTATCGGGAGTGATTGGCGGTGTACTTAATTCAATTGCGGGTGGCGGTAGCTTCATCACCTTCCCTGCGCTCTTGTTCGCTGGAGTTCCACCAATTGCAGCCAACGCGACCAATACCTTTGCTTCATGCGCTGGCTACATTAGCGGAGCCTACGCGCTACGCCACGAAATTCAATCTGGTACTAAGCAGCTAAAACTGACCATTGGTTTGTGTGTAATTGGTGGTGGCATCGGAGCATTTCTACTGCTGCACACACCAGAAGCCCTGTTCACTCAATCCGTTCCTTGGCTACTGCTATTTGCTGCTTTGCTTTTCACGTTTGGTGGCACTCTCAATAAATGGCTTAAGCAAGCAACAGCAAAACATAAGCACGCCACCAGCGCAGGGGTATTCTTTTCAGCTGTATTGCTTTTGATCGTGTGTATCTATGGTGGTTACTTTAACGCAGGTTTGGGGATAGTAACGTTGAGTTACTTAGCTCTGGCTGGTTACACCAACATCAACGTAATGAATGGCATCAAACTGCTCGTGTCTGCGTGTGCATCACTCGCGGCAATCGTGTTCTTTGTTGTGAATGGTTCGATTGATTGGCCGTCAGGCATGGCCGTTTTGTTTGGGACATTGGTTGGTGGTTATTATTCAGCAAAAATCTCTCGCCGCATCCCTCAACAATATGTTCGTACCACAGTGATCATCGCGAGCTTTTTGATCACCGCTTACTTTTTCTATGCTAATTAGACGTTCGGTTTAATAAGGCTTGCAACTGGAAAGATAAAGCAAAAAGACTCCACCCTTCTCATACCGATTTCGCTATTTTATTGCTTATAAAATAGCCAAAGCAAAATGTGTGAGGCGAGTCCTTCAATTAGCAAATTTGATAACAATTTAGACTGTTTTTTAGCCTTTATTTTGCCAAAGGTGGGATAATTCTCCTGTCGAAAGTGAGACTTCATTAGGAGGCGTTATGAACATTAAACTCGGTCATGTCATGTCATCAAGTCGACTCATTTGCTTTGTCGCTTTTCTTGCTGCCACATTCGCGTGGATTCTAAAAATGCCCGCTCTGTTTTCTGTGTCAGCGCTATTCTTACTGATCAGCGCCATTGTTTATGTCGTTGACCTTTGGAAGAATCAAAGAAAGAACCGCGAAGCTTAAGACGAACGACTAAGCGACACGCATTAAAAAAGGAGCGCTTAGGCTCCTTTTGTATTTTGCAGTCAAGGCTTTGGCTATCTGACGATGTTCAACTTACGCCTTTACATAAAGACGTTAAAACTAACGACGCCCTATTACTAGCGACGTATTTCTATTAACGACGCCCTTTTACTAGCGACGCATTTCTATTAACGACGAAAGTTACGACCGTTGCCGCCGCGGCGCTCTTTAAATGCAGACGCTGCTTTAGCTTGTGATGCTAGAATCGATTCAACCGTCAATTCCATTGGCTCACGAGGCTCTAACCCGTGACGGAATGTACGTGAACGCGGAGGCATTTGGTATTCAATATCAGATGCTTTAGGCATACGCTTGAAACGGTAAAGGTAGAAGTTTTCAACCTTCTCACGAGCCCATTCAGTCTTCTTCAGATATTTAACAGCACTTGCCACCGTTGGCTTAGTGTTAAAGCAGTTCATGCGCATTGCTGCATCCAAAATTTCCCAACCATAATGATCCACTAATTCAGTGATCATAGTATCTAGCTTTAAGCCGTGCAGTGGGTTGTTTTGTTGCAGTTCGATTCTTTCTTCTTCAGTCATATCTTTACCTTTTCCAAGGCAACTAAAAGCCTTGAATATACCCTAGAACACCGTCATCACTGACCATATCTAGCTCAATCATTTGGGCATATCATCCATTGCCCTTATCTATGCCTTTATGATGGCATAAAGCATGCTCGTTATCCTATTTATCTTTCAATTTAATTTTAAAATGGTCACTTACCATCCTGATGTTGCGTGTAATACAGCCGCACCCTACTCAAAAGGGTCTCTCTAGAGATCCACCAAACTCGCTTAAGTTAACAAAAACCATGATAGAAGAATGAAATATCCCTACTTTACCAATGGAATTTAAACTTATTAGAACGCAGTGTTGCTAATTAACAGTAAGGTGCTATGTTAGAAGTGGTATAGAAACCTACTAATAATGATATTAAACAATGATATAACTATAAATAAAGGTTGGCTTTGACCATGTTTGACTACTCCCAAATCAGCAGAGTAGCCGCCCAAGATAAAGACATTATCGCCATCGTTGATGATCTCTTTCGGCTAGCTCGCGAACATTACCCCATTCTGTCTAGGCTCTCGGTTGTGCTATGCAACGAGAATAGAGCGTCGAATTACTTTGTTTCGGACACTCTGTGCCAAGAAGCCGAACATCGCCATGTCGAGCAAGAACTTACGCCAGAATCGGCTTTGTCGCGCATGGCTGAGTCTTTAGATACCCGGATCATCAACGACCTCACCACCATTAGCTCAACTAAACAAATATCTCACCTACTCGATCTCGGTCATCAAAGCAGTTATACAACACCGATTCATCATCAAGAAAGTAATCTTGGGTTTGTGTTTATCAATGCTTCATCGACAGGATTTTTTGCTAACCAAACTATTCAGTGTGATATCGCCTATCTCACTCAAGTCATCTCTAGCCTTTTCGTTCAGTGGTTTGAGCGCCAGCGTCACTTTCAATCTTCTTTAGCGATCGCTTTAAATATGGGTCATGCTCGAGATCCAGAAACCAAAGAACACCTAATTCGCATGGGTAAATACAGTGAACAAATTGCTCGAACTCTGTCGCACACCAAAAGAGAAATTACCCATCAATTCATTCATCGAATTCGGTTGTATGCGCCCTTTCACGACATCGGAAAGTATCGAATTCCAGATAAGGTGCTATTCAGTAGCGCGCGTTTCAATGAAGAAGAAAGAAACATCATGAACAATCACACCTTGTATGGCGAAGAGATGATTGATGACGTGGTTGCCCTTTCCCACCACAGCTCGATGTGCAGCGAAGAGATTCAATTCATAAAGAATATTGTGCGCCACCATCATGAACGGTTTGACGGCTCTGGATTGCCTGATGCTTTGAGTAACACAACGATACCACTAGAGGCTCGAATAGTGACATTAGCCGATGTATTCGATGCGCTGATGAGCAAAAGAGCTTATAAGCACGCGTGGTCACTCGATGAAGTGATGGAATACATAGAAGCGCAGAACGGTTCAATGTTCGACCCAGAGTGTGTCGTGGCTCTTAAACAGAACCTAGACGGCTTTATGGCCATTCGGGAGCAATACAATGACGATGCTCAGCCGCATTTAATGACAGCTTAAACTATGGCACCTTTGTTATTCAGGCCTAAGTAAGAGAACGCGAACCAACAAAAAAGGATGCCAATTGGCATCCTTTTGTTTTCTAGTTTTCAGCTGAAAGAACGAACGTGTTCTTTACTGATTCTAACTAACGATTATACGTCGTAAGTTGTAGAAGCAGTGTCGCCGCCTGTACCAGTCCAGTTTGTGTGGAAGAATTCACCACGTGGACGGTCAGTACGCTCGTAAGTGTGAGCACCGAAGTAGTCACGTTGAGCTTGTAGAAGGTTCGCTGGAAGACGAGCTGTAGTGTAGCCGTCTAGGAACGTCAGTGCAGAAGTCATACATGGCATTGGGATACCAGATTCCATAGACTTAGCTGCAACTTTACGCCAAGCGCCCATGCAGTTGTCTAGGATGCCTTTGAAATATGCATCTGAACCTAGGAAAGCGATCTCTGGGTTCGCTTCGTAAGCATCACGAATGTTGCCTAGGAATGCAGAACGGATGATACAACCGCCACGCCACATAAGAGCAACGTTACCGTAGTTTAGATCCCAGCCGTTTTCGTTCGACGCTTCACGCATTAGCATGAAACCTTGAGCGTAAGAGATGATCTTAGAAGCAAGTAGAGCCTGACGGATTGCATCAACCCACTCTTGCTTGTCGCCTTCAACTGGAGCAACAGTCTTACCGAACAGTTTTTCAGCTTCAACACGTTGGTCTTTAAGTGCAGATAGGCAACGAGAGAATACAGACTCAGTGATTAGAGTCAGTGGGATACCCATGTCTAGTGCGTTGATACCTGTCCATTTGCCTGTACCTTTTTGGCCAGCAGTGTCTAGGATCTTCTCAACTAGCGCTTCACCGTCTTCATCTTTGTAGCCAAGGATGTCAGCAGTGATTTCTACTAGGTAGCTGTCTAGCTCAGTTTTGTTCCAGTCAGCAAATACAGCCTGCATTTCGTCGTGGTTCATACCTAAGCCATCTTTCATGAACTGGTATGCTTCAGTGATAAGCTGCATGTCACCGTATTCGATGCCATTGTGAACCATCTTAACGAAGTGACCAGCACCGTCGTTACCAACCCAATCACAACAAGGCTCACCTGCGTCAGTTTTCGCAGAGATACCTTGGAAGATAGGCTTAACCGCTTCCCAAGCTTCAGGAGAACCGCCTGGCATGATAGAAGGACCGAAACGAGCACCTTCTTCACCACCAGAAACACCCGTACCGATGAAGTGGATGCCTTTCTCGCGAAGAGCAGCAACACGACGGTTTGTGTCTGGGAAGTTAGTGTTACCACCATCAATGATGATGTCGCCTTTGTCTAGAAGTGGTACAAGCTTGTCGATGAACGTATCTACAACATCACCAGCACGAACCATAAGCATCACTTTACGTGGCGCTTCTAGTTTCTCAACTAGCTCTTCTAGAGAGTAAGCACCAACAATGTTAGTACCCTTAGCTGGGCCTTCTAGGAACTCGTCTACCTTAGCAGCAGTACGGTTGTGAGCCACAACTTTGAAGCCGTGGTCGTTCATGTTTAGGATAAGGTTCTGACCCATTACTGCTAGGCCAATTACACCGATATCACCTTTCATTATTTTATCTCCTTGCGGCTATTCGCACTTATGCGATAGCACTTGCTGCATTTGAATCTAGGAACCACTCTGTTTCGCCAGTTTTAGACTGGATTTTCGCTGCCGGGTAAGGCAGTTCTGAAGCAGGAGTTGTATGAATTTCTTTAACGATCTCAACTTTACCTGCACCCAGTACTAGGTAGCTGATTCGTTTTGCTGCTTCTAAAACTCTCGCTGTTTTAGAAACACGGATCTGGCCCGACTCTGGGTGAGAAGCTAATACAGATAGGTTCTCATCTTGGTAGTCAGTTGCACCCGGGAATAGTGAAGCTGTGTGGCCGTCTGCGCCAACACCTAGCAGGATCCAATCGAATACAGGCGTGCCGTTTTCAGTTGGAATCACGTCTGCCATTTCTTTCGCGAAACGTTCTGCTTCTGCTTTAGGCTCATCTTCACCACGGATGCGGTGGATGTTTTCAACAGGAAGATTGACTTGAGTAAACAGCAGTGCGTTTGCTTCACCGTAGTTGCTTTCCGCATCGTCTGGTGCCACGCAACGTTCGTCGCCCCACCAAAAATGAAGGTTATTCCATTGAATGCCTTCTGCGTATGGTGCTTGAGCTAAAAGCTTGAAAAGCATTTTTGGCGTGCTGCCACCCGACAATGAAATGTGAACAGGTTTACCCTGCTCGCTGTATGCTTTCATTTCATTTGCTAGGTTTTCAACGACCAGTTCAGGCGTTGCAAAGATCTTGTGATTGATCATAGTTCGCAGTAATCCGTGTCTGTTAAGTTTTTGCATGGGAAACGCCATGCGCGGCCATCACGCTGCAGAAGCTCATCGGCTTCTTGCGGGCCCCAAGTACCACAAGCATAGCCAAACAGTGCTTGAGGGTCTTGTTTGAGATCTAAGATCGGTTGAACGTACTTCCAACATGCTTCTACTGCATCGGTACGTGCAAACAGAGTCGCATCACCGTTCAGCGCATCAAGAAGAAGACGCTCATAAGCCGTCAGCATTTGAGTTTCAGGCAAGTCAGAGTAAGAGAAGTTCATTTTCACTTCTTTTGCTTTGAAGCCTGCACCCGGCTCTTTCAAACCAAAGCTCATCTGAATACCTTCATCCGGTTGGATACGGATAATCAGTTTGTTCTCTGGTGCATCTTGACCAAATACTGGATGAGGTGTGTTCTTAAAGTGAATCACGATTTCCGTTACGCGCGTTGGTAAGCGTTTACCCGTACGTACGTAGAAAGGAACCCCATTCCAACGCCAGTTGTTGATGTGTGCTTTAAGACCAATGTACGTTTCAGTACGAGAGTCGTCTGCGACACCATGCTCTTCGCGGTAACCAGGCAAGTGCTGACCACGAACATCTGACGCTGTGTATTGACCTAGAACCAAATCTTTACGCAGGTCGTCTTCTTCCAGTGGTTTCAGACACTGAAGTACTTTAACCACTTCGTCACGAATTGAATCCGCATTGATTTGTGCAGGCGGTTCCATGCCAACCATTGCTAATACTTGTAGCAAGTGATTTTGGAACATGTCACGAACTGCACCAGAACCGTCGTAGTATCCGCCACGCTCTTCAACGCCAAGGAACTCAGCACCTGTGATTTCAACGTATTCAATGAAGTTACGGTTCCACAGTGGTTCAAACATCGCGTTTGAGAAACGAAGCACTAGAAGGTTTTGAACCGTCTCTTTACCAAGGTAATGGTCGATACGGTAGATCTGGTGTTCTTGGAAGTGATGATGGATCTCTTCATCTAACGCTTGAGCTGATGCTAAGTCGTAACCAAATGGTTTCTCGATGATCAGACGACGCCAGCCGTTCTTTTCATCGTTCAGACCATGCGCAGCAAGGTTTGCTGGAATCACACCGTATAGGCTTGGCGGGGTTGCCAAGTAAAACAATGTGTTATGGTTTTCGAATTGATAGTCTTGCTCAAGCTTGTCTAGACGTTGTGCTAAACGAGCGTAGTCGTCTACATCTGAAGTGTTGATCGCTTGGTAATGCAGATGTTCAATAAATGCATTCAGCGTCTCTGGCTCAGTTTTTTCCATTTCCTGAAGAGACTTCTTCAGCTTCTCACGGTAAGACTCATCGCTGTACTCAGTACGGCTCACTCCAAGAATCGCAAAGGATTTTGGTAGTTGATTGCTAGCATACAGGTGGTACAAAGCAGGAATTAACTTGCGGTAAGTTAGATCTCCCGATGCACCAAAAATAACGATGCTGCTGTTTTCAGGTATTACCATCATCTTTCCTATAAAAACAAGGTTTTTAGTATTCGCCAAAGGTATCAGCGACATACGAAAATAGATAATAGGCCTTGGCTATTACATCAATAGCGAGTGCCTATTACACTTGAGAATGCGTTTGGTAAACGAGGGTGAAAGCTATCACCTCTATTCGGGACAGTATTGTCTATGAGTATTTGATTTACATCAACCACTGTGAAAGCAATCGATTAAATATTGACTCATTTCGAACAAATTCTAATCGATAGCTCAGTTCGCCGAGCCCGAGAGTGAAGCAAATCGGTATTCTCAAACATTGTAGTCAAGAAAGAACGGTATCTGGTCGGTGGAGTGAATAATAGGAAATGGAGAGAAAGGCAAAACCAGCCTATTCAACTGGCTTTATATTTATTTGATAGCATCGCGTTTGTCTTGGTGACTTGTTGTCGCTAAATCTATCTTCTAGTTTTGTTGTAGCAGCGTTCTGGGCGGCCTACTGACCCGTAATTTAAGTCGGCCACTAACTCGCCAGTCGTGATTAGAAATTCCAAATAGCGTCGAGCGGTGGTTCGGCTTGCTCCAATACGTTCACCTGCTTCATCTGCTGTAATATCAGCAATGTCGGCTTGTTGAAAAATGGCTCTAATTTTATCAAGCGTTACGCCATCAATCCCTTTGGGTAAGGTTGACACTTTTCCTGAGTCCGCTTTCGCGTTGGCTTGCAGCATCTTATCGACCAAACCTTGGTTCAAATCAGACACACTTTCAAACTCTTGCAGCTGCGATTGATATTTTTTCAGCGCCGCTTCTAAGCGAGGAAACATCACAGGTTTCAGCAGATAGTCCACGACTCCACCGCGCATTGCCTGTTGCAAGGTATCGACGTCTCGCGCAGCAGTAATCAAAATCACATCACAACCCTGATTACTACCACGAACGTGGTTCAAAATATCAAGCCCGCATCCATCCGGCAGATACACATCCAATAAAACCAAGTCAGGCTTTAATATGTCTAATTGCATTAACGCTTCAGACTGCGTGGTCGCAATCCCCACCACATCAAAGCCACCCATCTGTTCTAAATAACGATGGTGTAGCTCTGCAATCGCAATATCATCTTCAATGACCATGACTCTCGTGATTGCGCTCATTTATGTTCTTCCTTTAACCATGTTTTTTCCGTCACGATGATCTTCACTCGATCACTTCGCGCTTAATTATTATTGTGCTTCTTTTGGCAGATAAACCGTCATTCGCGTACCAAAATCGTGGTTGTCGACCATTTCAAGCTGTCCTTGATATCGGTCTGCCAATTGCTTTATCAAATACAAACCGACGCCGCGATTCTGTTTCGCTTTGCTTGATACGCCTTTTTCGGTGAGTGCTTTCGTCGCCAAATCTTTAGGCAAACCACACCCTTTGTCTTCTACTTCTACGATAATTTCATTACCAAAATCACTGATTGAAACTTCAATAACTCGACGCGCTGGAGTAATTTGACCCTCTTGCTTAATAGCCGTCATAGTGGCATCAAAGGCGTTATCAATCAGGTTGCCCAGAATTGTGACAACGTCATCCGCGTTCAGCCAGCTAGGCAATGCTTCAAGCCTTGAGCCTTCTTCGACTTTGAGCTCTAAACCTATTTCTCTTGCACGCTCCGTTTTCCCCAAGAGCATGCCTGCAATGAGCGGGTCTTTAACGGTTTCACGCAAGAACTCGATCAAGCTTTGATAGTGCGCTGTTTCTTGGCCAATCAGCTGTTGTACTGAATCCAACTCGCCCATCTGGATCAAGCCACTAATGGTGTTGAGCTTGTTTTGATGCTCATGGGTTTGTGAACGGAGTAGATCTGCATACTCTTTGGTTTGTGAGAGTTGGTCTGTTAAATCGTTGATTTCATCTCGTAATCGGAAACTGGATACCGCCCCGACCACCTCACCTGCCACTATAATCGGGCTGCGGTTGGCAACGATTCGCTTATTGTTCAGGTACAGCTCGACGTCGTGGTCGGTTTCACCAGTGGATAACAGTTGCTCTAAATCACTGCCGGCCAATACATCTGAAAGGCGCTGTTGGTTGAGTGCAGACTCTCTATCGATAGACAAAATATCGCAGGCACTCTTATTAATAGAACGTAAAATTCCGTGCTTATCGATGCTCAGAATACCTTCTTTCACGGTACTCATAGTCACATCTAACTCGACATACAGTCGGCCGATCTCTTCGGGTTCAAAGCCTAAAATAGCGCGTTGAAAGCGACGAGACACATAGCTTGAAATCAAAGCGTTGACCGCAACCACCAGCAATGCCATCACAATCAAAAAGGCTAAGTAAGGTTCAATTCTGTCTTGTAACGAGTCCAACAAGTAGCCAACCGACACCACGCCAATGACAGTGCCTTGCGGGTCTTTAACCGCGGATTTACCACGGACAGAAAAACCAAGTGATCCTTTGGCCGTCGACACATAAGATTCACCCAACACCAATGCTTTTTGGTTATCACCACCGCGCATGGGTTTACCAAGCCGGTCATCATAAGGGTGAATCAGGCGGATACCTTTATCATCTCCCACAACGATAAACGCCGCGCCAATGAGCTGGGTAAGGTTTCGAAATTTAACTTGAGTTTCTTCAGACAGAACGTAGGGAGCGCCATTAGGGTCCATCGTTCCATTTTCTTGAATAATGCTGGTGACAAGTGGCGATTCAGACAGAAATTCAGCAACACCTAACGCTTTCAAACCCATCTCTTGTTCTTGAGATTGTTTGATATAATAAAACCCAGCCGCTGAAAGTATCAAAAGTTCAACAAGACCAGTGACCGTCATGATAATCAGCAGCCTTTTACGGAAGCTGATACTACTCCATTTCATATTCCACCGTCCCTAGTGTTAGACGAGCAATGTTAACACCAAGTTAATTAGATGACCTTTCTACATACGCGAATTTGTGACTGTTACTCAACTAAATAATTGAGCAGATTATTAATTGATAATCCTTTACGTTGTTCACCTCGATTAATCGTTCGCTTTTAGAACGGATTAGCTTAAAAATCAAAATAAACGAATAAATATTGAGCTAGATCACTAAGCTTTTAGGTGTTTTTTAGGTTGTTTAAAATAAATACAATTATAATAGTTGCATATGAAGAAGTTTATTGTTGCCAAGCCATCAGTCATGATTTGCAGACTATGCTTTAAATCGAAATTTCGGTTAACAAAAAGACAACAACTCTTCGCTCACTGGACGTATCTATAACGAAACGTTGCACGCTCGCCGCTAGGATTGTTGAACAAACAGGTTATCAACCTAACCTCATTCATACATCTCTATTTACACTATAGGCCAGCATGACAACTCAGAGGTGCCTGATAAAGCAGCGCCCAATAATAAAACATTGATGAGCAGGAAGTATCGATCAGTGGCAACGTCCAATAGAAACAGGATTAAAAACATAACGTATAAACATTGTTGAAAAGGAAACCAGGCAATGAAACGCGATAATTTTGGAATTTGTCTTACTAAGACCATGCTGTTCAAACACTTGCAATCGACTTTTACTCACGTAAGAGCCTATGAGAAAGACGGTACCTCCCCTCTCGATCTCAAGGTATTGTTAGCGTTCCCGCAAATGTCGGGCAGAGATTTATTACAAACAATGCAAGGTTCAAGACAATTGGTGTGGCGCGCCGATCACCATTGTCCTGGCTTTAAATAAGCCGCTTCATTTTGTAAAAACGCTTCTATACTGAACTTAAAAAGCACGCTTATGCGTGCTTTTTAAGTTTCATTTATCTCTGATATCTTCATCACTCAATCCTATTTACACTTGGTTAACGAGTTATGAGACTTTCTCCAAGTGTGAGAGAATCTAATCAAGACAAATGACTATTGCCCTGTTAATATTAGAGTTAATACTCTAATTGGTATTTAATGCAGATGACCAAACCAAAATTTCGATACCTTGCGATCGCCAGTATGCTTCTCGGCACCATGACTTCGCCAGGCTATGCTGCCCCGCTCACTTTTTCTGAAGCGTGGCAAATATTACAAGAAAACAACAACTCACTTGCGGCTCAACAAGCCAACGTTGAACGTTATCAACACCTTCAGAACTCAACAAGCAGCCTCAATCTTCCTTCTATTACCTTAGGGGCTAACTACACGCACCTTGATAGTGATGTGACGATTAATGGTGAACAGTTCGGCGATAGCTTAAGCGGCGTAGATCCAGCATTTGCTCCCTTATTAGCTCAATTGGGTGGCGTTACCTCAACGATTACCGAGCAAGACATCTTTAGCTCTTCCATTCGCGCGGTTTGGCCTATCTTCACTGGCGGGCGAATTACCGCTGCGCAAAATGCAGCTGAAGGTAAAAGCGAAGAAGCGCAAAGCCAGCTGTTGATGGAAAGACAAGCTCGCTACGAAGACTTAAGTAAATATTACTTCTCGGTGATCTTAGCGGAAGACGTCGTGAAAACGCGTCAAGCCGTTGAAGCTGGCTTAACTCAGCATCGTGATTTCGCCATCAAGCTTGAACAACAAGGGCAAATCGCACGAGTAGAACGCTTGCAAGCGGATGCGTCACTAGACAAAGCGGTTGTCGAGCGAACTAAAGCTCAAAACGATCTTAAGATTGCTCAATTAGCGCTGACTCAGATCCTTGGCCAGAGCCAAAGTGTCGAACCATCAGAGCAACTGTTTATCAATAAGAACCTGCCTCATATGGATGTGTTCATTGACCAAACACTCATGACCTATCCCGGCCTTAAGATTCTTGATGCAAAAGAGAAACAAGCAAGCAGCTTAATTAAGGCAGAGAAAGGTAAATACTATCCAGAGGTATACCTTTACGGTGACTACAGCCTGTATGAAGATGACTCTCTCGCCAGTGAAATGAAACCCGATTGGTTAGTTGGCATTGGTGTGAATGTGCCGCTACTTGATACTTCTGGCCGTTCAGACAAAGTAGCCGCCGCTCACAGTGCTGTCTCACAGGTTCAATTCCTGAAGTCGCAAGCTAAGCAAGACTTAACCGTGTTGGTACAGAAGACTTACCTTGAAGCAAACCAAGCAATTGAAGAGGTTCAAGGCCTGAACTCAAGCTTGGCTTTGGCTCAAGAAAACCTATTACTCCGTAAAAAAGCCTTCACTCAAGGACTTTCGAACTCGCTAGAAGTGGTTGATGCAGAGCTCTACCTTGCGAGCATCAAAACCCAGCAATCTGCTGCGCGATTCAAATACCTAATCTCTCTGAACAAGCTATTAGCGCTAACCAGCGAAATGAATGCTTACTCGAGTTACTTAACCTCTTCTGTTCCGTCTGACTTCGACTCAAAAACAGACACCGATAGCCAGTCAAAAGGATAATTCATGAAACCTATTAAGCCCCTTCTTCTATCTTTAGTTGGTATCGGCGTTATTGGCTGGGTCGGATACAGTTTTTACCAAGCTTATCAACCTCAGCCGGTTAAGCTTCAAGGTCAAATCGATGCGCAGCAATACAGCATCTCATCGAAAGTACCTGGCAGAATTGATGAAATATTCGTGCGTAAAGGTGATTCGGTTGAAAAAGGCGAATTGATCTTTTCTCTTCTTAGCCCTGAGATTGACGCGAAGCTAGAACAAGCAAAAGCAGGTCAAAAAGCGGCTGGCGCATTAGCAAAACAAGCAGAGAATGGTGCCCGTACTCAGCAAATCCAAGCCGCTAAAGACCAGTGGTTGAAAGCAAAAGCGGCAGCCGATCTTATGGAGAAAACCTACCAACGTGTAAACAACCTTTACAACGATGGTGTGGTTGCCGAGCAAAAACGCGATGAAGCCAAAACACAGTGGCAAGCAGCGAAGTACACGGAAAGCGCTGCGTTCCAAATGTATCAATTGGCACGAGAAGGCGCTCGTGACGAAACCAAAGTGGCAGCCGCTCAAAAAGCATTAATGGCGGCAGGTGCGGTGGCGGAAGTTGAAGCTTACGCAAAAGACACGCAGATCCACAGTTGGTTTAATGGCGAAGTGTCTCAGGTTCTATTGAGCAGCGGTGAACTCGCACCACAAGGCTTCCCTGTTGTGACTGTTATCGACACCAAGGATGCATGGGCAGTACTTAATGTGCGTGAAGACATGCTTAAGCATTTCGAGAAAGGCAGCCAGTTTGAAGCGTACCTACCGGCTCTAGATAAATCATTAACTTTCCAAGTGACTCACATCGCCGTAATGGGTGATTTCGCGACTTGGCGTTCAACAGACGCAGCACAAGGCTTCGATTTACGTACTTTTGAAGTAGAAGCGCACCCTGTTAATACTAGCGAAACACTGCGTATGGGCATGAGCCTTGTGGTTGAGCTTTAGGTGACGTATGTCTGCTAACTTTCGATCGATAGGCTCGCGATCTACAGCCTCGCAATCTACAGGCTCACAATCTAGAGGCTCGCAATCAACTGAGCATCATAGAGCGAAGAATACCTTGCTTAGACAGTGGGCGATTGTCCGCAAAGACAAATGGTTGTTGTCTTGCCTAACTTGGATACCTTTGCTTCTTGCTGCCAGTATTTGGCTTATTTTTTCGCAAGGGATTGCTCGTGACTTACCGGTTGCGGTTGTTGACTTGGAACACAGCCAAATTTCGCAGCAGTTCACACGCCTTGTTGATGCGTCACCAACGCTGCAAGTCACTCAGAAGTACAGCTCGGCGAGTGAAGCGGCGAAAGCGATGATTGAACGCGATATATACGGTTATGTTGTGATACCAAGGCATTTTGACCGAGACCTTCTGCTCGGATTGAATCCGCAAGTGTCTGTGTTCTACAACAGCCAATTTATCTTGATAGGTAAGCTAGTGAATTCCGCGTTGTTGCAGGCTCAGGGGACTTTTAACGCGCAACTTGAGGTCGTTAAGCAGTTATCACACGGTGATACCACGGTGCAATCCGCATTAGGTCAAGCAGTAACAGTGCAAAGCCAGATCACGCCACTGTTCAACAAGAACACCAGTTATGCTCAGTTCTTGGTGTCTGCGGTTATTCCTGCACTATGGCAGATCATGATTGTGGTGGGCACGATATTGGTTTTGACGGCGAACGTTAGAGCTCGTGGCCTTGATGCTTGGTTATCCAACGCCCCGATGAAGTCACTAACATCAACATTAACGCCCTACCTTGTCTTATTTTTGATGTTTGGTATCGCCTTTAGCTTTTGGTTCTATGTCCTCTTAGACTGGCCGTTTAACGGCAGTTTTGTGGCACTGACCGTCGCCCAACTGCTTACCGTCATCAGTTGTATCATCATGGGTTGTTTGTTTTTCTTCTTAACGCTTGATCCTGCAAGGGCGATGAGTTTCGCTGGCGCCTTTACAGCACCAAGCTTTGCGTTCATGGGGATTACCTTTCCAGTAACCGACATGAACACAGCAGCGCAAATCTGGAGAAGCTTATTGCCCGTGAGTCACTACATCGAAGTACAAACAGCACAGTCAAGTTATGGCGCAAGTGCGGCACAGTCGCTTATCAGCCTCTACTCAATGTTGTGGTATGCGATTCCTGCTTTTGTGGTGATGTTGTTGATTAAGAAACACTTGGCGCAATCGGCTCTGTCTGCACAAACGGATCTAACAGCCCAAGCTGCTCTATCTGCAAAAGCGACGCCTTCAACACCTTCAACACCTTCAACACCTTCAACACCTTCAACACAGCAAGAGAAATCTGAACAATCAGCACCACAAGGAGTAAAACGATGAGCTTTACTCAATTGCTCAAGCAAGAACTCTTAGCGGTACTGCGTAACCCTGTTGTACTTCTTACGGTATTTGGTGGTGTGGTCTTCTATTCATTCTTGTATCCATTGCCTTACGCGCACCAAGTTCCTCAACAGCTTAAAGCTTCGGTAGTAAACTTGGATAAGAGTCAAAGCAGCTACCAATTAGAACGAATGGTGGATGCCACTTCTCAAATCGAGTTGGTACGTCGAGACTCCAGCATCGCTGATGCAAAACAAGCCGTGCTTAACCAAGAGATCGGTGGGTTCCTCGTCATTCCAGAAGACTTCTATAAAGACTTACTGCTCGGTAAGAGCCCGACGCTTTCTTACGCTGGCGATGCTTCTTACTTCTTAGTGTACGGAACCATAGTTGAAGGGCTTGCCAAGGCAGGTGGCACGTTAGCTGCGCAAGTTAAGGTCAGTCACTTGTTAGTCGAAGGAGTGCCTTTAGAATCGGCAGCCAAAGGCTACAGCGCGTTTAGCTTGAACCTAAAACCAACGTTCAATAGCCGCATGGGATACATCGATTACGTAGTTCCAGCCGTCTTTGTGTTGATCCTGCAACAAACCTTAGCCATGGCTTCTGGTTTAGTTGGGGCAACCCAAAACGCTCAATCTACGTTTGGCTATTGGAGTAAGACCTCTCCGGCGAAACTGATGCTTGCTCGCTGCTGTACCTTAGTTGGCATTTATTACTTGTTGTCGATGTACTACTTCGGCGCGAGCTTTTCGATGTATGGAATAAATTTGCTCGCCTCAACGACACAAATTTTGACCTTACTGCTGCCCTTCTTATTGGCCAGTTGTTTGATCGGGATTTTTATTGGTGAGCTAGTGCCAAGAAGAGAGTTAGTCACGGTTGTGGTGTTAATCAGTTCAATGCCGCTGATCTTCTCTTCAGGTTTTATCTGGCCTGTTGAGATGATGCCTGAATGGTTAGTACTGCTGTCACAGTTATTCCCAAGCACACCAGCTATCCAAGGTTTCTTAGCGCTTAATCAGATGGGTGCATCTTGGCAAGAAGTGGCATCTCAATGGACATTACTATGGGGACAGGTCGCTTTATGGGGTTCGTTATTAGCACTTAAGCTTTACCACAAGTCGAGTAAACGTATCACTGGCTCGGTTTAACTCTAGTCTCTAAACGCTAAGCCTCATGTTCATGTTCATCGTAAATCATTAAAAATGGCTCTGACAAAGGGCCTTTTTAATGCCCTCTGGCCTGATTCTATCTTCAGCCATCGATTGTTTAAACACTTCACAAGCACATATCGAATATTCAAACTCGCCGACTTCCCTGTGATCCCGCACTATACTTCACCTTAGCCCGTCGCTATAACCGCTACTGCATATGCCTTTTGCAACCTAAAAAGCATCGACTTATTCCAAAACAATGACAAAACCCGAACAATTGTAAATTTATTGTAAAAATTTCTTTGAGGGTATTATTTTTATGTATAGGATTATCAGTAGGGCTTGGTAGACCGAATACCATAGTCTTATTGGTTCACCTACCAAAAGGATATCCATACAAAGCAAGATCAGTACTTATATTTATTTCGTTTTTCGACCTAGCTACAGCCGTTTATGTTGCCGTCGAATGAAGTAGATAAATCACTGAAATGTAAAAAATCAAATAAAAAACAAACACAACAGCAGCAAACATAATTTAATAAAAAGACAGGGAAAACCATGAAAAACTTACGTGAATTATTTTTTGGGTTTATATTATTGTTTAGTTCCAGTGCATTTGCAGAAGAAGGATCATTTAGTCAAAGTATCAGTAACTTGAGCCAAAGTGTTGATGGTTTTTTCAATGACTACACAGGTTGGTTCGTTGGATTAATATTTAAAAGTGTTCCACTTGGTGAAGCAAACTTCCCAATCATTGTTGGCTGGCTATTGCTCGCCGCGATTATCTTTACTGTTTATTTTGGCTTTGTTCAATTTAAACGTGTTGGCATGGCCATAGACATTATCAAAGGAAAGTATACCGACCCTAACTCCAAAGAGGATGGCGAAGTTTCTCACTTTCAAGCGTTAACAACTGCGCTTTCTGGTACTGTCGGACTTGGTAATATTGCCGGGGTTGGTGCTGCACTTGCAATTGGTGGCCCTGGTGCGACATTCTGGATGATCTTGTGTGGTCTTCTGGGTATGGCGTCTAAATTCTGTGAGTGTACTTTAGGTGTAAAATACCGAACTATCTTACCTTCAGGTGTCGTTTCGGGTGGTCCAATGTACTACCTAAGCCAAGGTCTGAGCGAAAGAGGACTAGGTGGACTAGGTAAAGCCCTTGCAATTGGTTTTGCGTTAATGTGTATTTTAGGTGCGTTGGGCGGCGGTAACATGTTCCAAGCTAACCAAGCACATGCCATGTTAACTTACGCATTCGATGTACCAAGTGAATACGGTGTCATCACAGGGTTTGTACTCGCTACCTTAGTGTTTTCCGTTATCGTTGGCGGTATGCCTTCTATTGCGTCTGTAACAGAAAAAGTTGTTCCTTGGATGGCTGCTCTGTATATCGGTATGGCTCTGATTGTTATCGGTTCTAATCTTGATCAAGTTGGCCCTGCGTTCAGCGCAATCTTTACAGGTGCATTTACCGGTGAAGGTGTGGTTGGTGGATTCATTGGAGCCCTAATTCAAGGTCTAAAACGTGCAACATTCTCAAACGAAGCAGGTGTAGGTTCAGCAGCAATTGCTCACTCAGCAGTAAAAACAAAAGAACCAATCACTGAAGGTCTTGTATCACTACTAGAACCATTCGTTGATACGGTAATCATTTGTACAATGACGGCATTGGTCATCACTATCGCTGGCTTAAACGTAGGTCCATATGATGGAACAGGTTTAACGGGTGTAACGCTTACTGCTGCATCGTTTACTGAAACGGCAGAAGTATTTAAATACACACTTGCTCTCGCGGTAATCATGTTTGCGTTCTCGACGATGATTTCTTGGTCGTACTACGGTCTTAAGGCTTGGACTTACCTATTTGGTGAAGGCAAAACAACGGAACTGATTTTTAAAGTGATGTTCTGTGTGTTTGTTGTTATTGGTGCGACGATTCAGTTTGGCGCGGTAATCGACTTCTCTGATGCGGCTATCTTTGCGATGTCTATCTTCAACATTCTTGGTTTGTACTTCCTAATGCCTGTTGTGAAGAAAGAACTGCAATCATTTGTTGCTCGTGTGAAATCAGGTGAAATCAAAACTTACGATAAATAACGTTTAGTGGAATGATGTTGATCTAATAACTAATTTAGGTCTCATAACGATACAGTTCTAATAAACGAGACTGTTCTAAAAATTTTTGTAAGACCCTTTGCTTGAGAAAGCGAGAACAGGACTGCAACTTATCCAAATCCCTACTAGCTTTGCTTGTGGGGATTTTTTATGCCTGAATGATTAGGCGAGTTGCTATCCTCAATGCCTTGCTCACTCTTTTCGCCCTTTTCACTCTTTTCACAATCGTGTTCAACGTCAACACGACGAACTAATTCTTCTACTTCGATCATATCTTTTTGCGCTAATGGCGAACAACAATCATCGAAACAATAAGCTATGGTGCAGTTCTCACAAAGATACTCTGGCATCACTTCATCCCTTGTCGTCAAAGCAGCCAAATGCGAGCTAGCAATCGACTGCGTGTTCATCCTGAACAGCACTATTATGCAGCGACTCTGATCTGAAAATATGTATGCAAAGTCATTTAATAGACAACAAGTAACATATCGTTGTGGATATACGTAACTATTCACAAATATCTAAGCAAACAATGAAAACACTCAAATAATCAATAATGAGAAAGCGCCGGATCTATGCTCCCGAGAGAACGCAAAACGCCCACATCACGTGTGTGATGTGGGCGTTTCAATATTTACCGTAAACTATCTTTGGGTTGATTAAAGCCTGTGGCTTATAGACCCATCTCTTCAGTGAGCGTTTTGATCTGCTTAAGATCCATGGTGTGGACTTCAATCATTTGTCTGATATCACTCAGGCGAGAGTTCGCGTTATCCTGCTTCTCACACGCGTCAGATTTAGCATCCCATGATGTGCCATCTAAGAAAACGTCGCACGCTTTCTTTAGAGAACCAAGGTTCTGTTCAAGTTCATTTTTTTCTTTCTCAAGCTTTTCAAGTTCTTGAGAGATCTGTAATTCTTTTCGGAAAACTTCACGCGAACGCTCAAACAAGGTCGATTGCATGTCAGCCTGACGATTAAGTTTCTGGTTGTCTTGCTGAGTTTGCTCTAACGTTTGCTTCTGTTCGTTTAGCTGCTGCTCTAACGAGTAGTTCGCTTTCTCTAAAACCGAAGACTGCTTCGCTAGATCTTGGAGCTCTTTTTGATGTTCTTCTGTTTGTTTTACTAGAGCGGCTTCTACTTTTGCATCGATTTCGGTATCGACTTTTGCCACTTTAGTTTCAACGGATGTCATCAACTGTGTTTTGCTGTCGTGCAGTTCTTGATAACGAGTTTCGAGTACCTAATTCGATGAGCATATTGAATCGGCTCGCGTATGTAAGCTCGTTTCAGCACTCAAAACAGACATCGATTTGGGTTTCAATCTGCAAGATATTCGCTACGAAGCGGTGTCTTAATTCGACGTTACA